>JASEEW010000074.1 GCA_030019485.1 Thermoplasmatales archaeon
CACCCACATTTTTTATTTTACACATTGACTAATAACCCCAAAAATAAAGTAATAATTGAAGAGATAGGAGTATTACAATAAAAATTCCTCCTATAATTATCATGATGCGCCATGCTTTCAATCCAAGAGGGAGCTCCTGTGGTAAAAGATGATAATGCGCTATCATCATTAGAGTGTATCCATAAAGAGAAAAAGATAACACAAATAGTATATAGAATATAGGATTTTCACTCATTTTATTCACCTGCTAATTAAGTCCGATGCAACCTTTTTCGCTTTTTCAAGTATTTCCTCTTCGCCTTCAACCTTTCTATTTTCCATTAAAATTTTTCCATTGCATATTGTTGTGTCAACAGCAGAGCCGTTTGCAGAGTAAACCAAATCAGAAATCAGGTCATGACACGGTGTTATTTCTGTTTTCTTTAAGTCCATCAACAGAATATCAGCCAGTTTCCCTTCCTCAATTTTTCCTGCATTAAATCCAAGCGCTTTTGCACCATTCAGGGTTGCTATGTTGAACATTTCTTTTGCAGGCATGATTGTTTCATCATTGAAATAGGATTTCTGCAAGAGTGAGCCTATTTTCATCTCCTCAAACATATCAAGGTTGTTGTTTGATGCGCATCCATCTGTTCCAAGCGATACTGTTAATTTATTCATTTTCTGATAGTTGAATACACCGGATGCAAGCTTCATGTTTGATGCAGGGTTATAGGATATTTTAACATTGTGCTTTTCTAAAAGATTTATATCCATGTTGGTAAGCCAGATGCAGTGTGCTGCTATAAGTTTTTTGTCGAGGAAGCATATTTCCTCTAAATATTTTACTATTCTTTTATTGTGTTTTTTCACAAAATCCTCGTTTTCCTTTTTTGTTTCAGCAAGATGAAAATGTATAATCAGGTTTTTTTCATCAGCATAGTTTTTTATCCATCTCAAAGCCTCTTCTGAAACAGTGTAAACAGCATGAGGACCTAATGCTGGTTTTATTCTATCATTGCGCATGTTTTCTATGTTTCTTATTGTTTCCTTTGTTTTTTTAATCTCCTTTTCCCTTTTTTCTTCATTAAATAAATCGATGAAACCATAACTCAAAAAAGCCCTTAATCCCATTTCATCAACAGCGTTTGCAGCATTCTCCATGAAGAAATACATGTCATTGAAGCAGGTTGTGCCTGTTTTTATCATTTCAAGGCAGGCAAGTTTTGTTCCCCAGTAAACATCCTCAGGTTTTAATTTTAATTCTAGGGGCCAGATTTTGGTTTGAAGCCATTCATCAAGCTTCATGTCATCAGCGTATCCTCTGAAAAGGCACATGGCTGCATGCGTATGGGTGTTAACCATTCCGGGTAGAATTGCCTTGTTTTTCCCATCTATCACACAATCTGCTTCAATTTTTTTTCCTATTTCCTGGATTATGTTATCCTCAACATAAACATGGGTTTCAGACCTGTCAAGAAGAACATTTTTTATCAGTATGCTCATTGGATCACCTTTTGTTTAGTAGTTAGTATGCAGTAGTTAGGGGCTAGGGAAAATGTTCTCTTTCCCCTATCCCTAATCCCTAACCCCTGATCCCTAACTACTTTCATTCTATCACCTTAACAACATTTTTTAACAATTTTTTTATCTGATTTGAATTTTTCCTAGCATTCTGCAATATCTGCTCAAATGTTAAAGATTCAGATAGGACTCCGTTTGCGTAATTGTCAACAGAGCTGATGTTCACATATTTTAAACCAAGTTCTTTTGAAAGTGTTGCCTCTGTTGCCATGTTCATTCCAACAACATCAGCATAATTCTTCAGAAAATTTATTTCTGCTTTTGTTTCAAGCCTGGGACCTGTTGTCTGAACATAAACACCCTCATAGACATTTGCACCAATTGATTTTGCCTGCTCAACAACAATTTTTCTCATTGATTCATCAACTTCCGGTGTAACATGCACAATTTCTTTTTCATAATATGTTTGGATGCCCCATAGATTCATGTAATCATTCGGAATAAAAATGCAGGGCGGTTTTATTTTCTTCTTCAAAGAACCAACAGATGTCACACCAATTATTTTCTCAACACCAATTTTTTTCAAAGCAAAAATGTTTGCCTTATAGTTTATCGTATGCGGTGGAAGATTTCTTTTCTTCCCATGACGCGGTAAGAATGTAACTGTTTTCCCTGAAAACTCACCAATCTCTACAGAATCAGACGGGCTTCCATATTTTGTTTTAATCTTCACAGATTTTGACTTCCTGAGCAGTTCAGAAAAACCAGACCCACCAATAATCGCAATCCTCGGCTTCATAAATAAGAATGGGTTTAAGGGTTTAATATTTTTGTTTTTTTCATCCTTCTCACAACATCATTCCATTTTGGGATTTTTGTCTGAGTACCATAACTTTCAACAACGAAGCTTGCAACCACTGCTCCTATCATGCCGCATTTTTCAAGGTCATAGTTTTTTGAAAGCCCTGCATAAAACCCTGCCCTGTATCCATCACCTGCGCCTGTTATATCAACAACCCTTTCTGCTTTAACAAGAGGTATTTTTATTTTTTCATTTTTTGTGTAAATCATGCTACCTTTTTTTCCTTTTGTGAGAACAAAAACATCAACAAAATTTAAAATATCCTCTGGTTTTTTCATCTTCAGGTATTTTAATGCTGTTTTGCACTCAGATTCAGACGCAAAAAAATATTTTGATTTTTTCAGCATGTATCTGAATGTTTCCTGAGAATAAACGTAGTGGATTTCCTGAGCAGGGTCAAAACCGATTGACTTACCTAATTTATATGCCAGGTCAACAATCTTTTTGTAATACTCCGGCCTTCCTGTTGTTATGTGTATATTTTTTGAACTTCTCACAGCATGCTCAAAAACCCTGAATTTCCCCATGTCCCTCATGGGTCCCTGATCCATTATCCCTATCTGTTTTTGCTTTGCTGAAATAAGCCAGCATGTTGGTGTATTGTAGCCTTTTACCTTTTTTAAATCCCTTAAATCCAAACCCGAATTTTTTAACGCGGAATAATAATCGTCCGGGAAGTTTTCACCGACAAAGGTGGCTAATGCTGTTTTCACCCCAAGTGTTGATGCTATTCTTGCAATATTTGCACCAGGTCCGCCAAAATATCTTTTGTTGTCAACAAGTTCTATTGATGTGTTCGGCTCAGGAAACCTTGGCAGGGTGATTATGCAGTCAAGGTTTGCGTGACCGAAAACAGATAAAAAATTCATGTTCCAATTCTCCAGTTGCTTAAATATTCCTTTTGCTCCTTTGTGAGTTCATCTATTTTCACATTCGTTGCTCTGAGTTCAGCTTTCGCGATTTCAGAATCAATATTGTCTGGCACATCATAAACCCTGTTTTCCATGTTTTGATGGTTTTTAACAAGGTATTCTGCACACAGTGCCTGCGCGGAGAAACTCATGTCCATGATTTCAACAGGATGGCCCTGACCAATGGAAAGGTTTACAAGGCGCGCCTCGCCAAGCAGGTAAACACTTCCCCCATTCTTCAATTTGTATTCATCAACATATTCCCTCACCTTTTTCCTGCTGACCGAGTTTTTTTCCAATGCCTCCTTTGAGATTTCACAGTCAAAATGCCCAGAGTTTGCAAGAATGCAGCCATCTTTTATAACTTCAAGATGCTTCTCAGAAACCACGTCCTTGCATCCTGTTGATGAAACAATGAAATCAGCATCCTTACAGGCTTCAATCATTGGCATAACATCAAAACCATCAAGTTTTGCCTCAACAGCCCTGATTGGATCAACCTCTGTGACAGCAACATTTGCGCCCATGCCCTTTGCCCTCATTGCAATGCCTTTTCCGCACCACCCATAACCCGCCACAACAAACCTTTTGCCTGCTATCAAAAGGTTTGTGCCTGTCATTATGCCATCCATTGTGGATTGCCCTGTACCGTACCTGTTGTCAAAAAGATGCTTCATAAAACCATTGTTTACAGCAATAACAGGAAACTTTAATTCCCCTTCCTTCTCCATGGCTTTAAGACGTACAACTCCTGTTGTTGTTTCCTCATTCGCACCTTTGATGTCTTTCAAAATTTCTTTCCTTTTTGTATGGACAAGAAATATCAGGTCGCAGCCATCATCAACAATCAAATCAGGTTTCAGATCAATGACCTTGTTCAAATTTTGATAATATTCCGCCTCAGTTTCACCTTTTTTAGCAAATGTCTCAAGACCCATATCGTTCAGTGTCATGGCAACGGAATCATCTGTTGAAAGGGGATTGCAGCTTGCAAGACGTACCTCCGCACCTGCCTCTTTCAATGTAAGGGCAAGAATGCCTGTTTTCGCCTCAACATGCAGTGCCATCCCTATTTTAACATTTTCCAAAGATTTTTCTCTAATCATCCTTTCCCTTATTTCAGATAAAACAGGCATATGGGCTTTAGCCCATTCCAGCCTCTTCTTCCCTTTTTTTATCAAGACATTTTTTTCACTGACCATTGTATCCTTCCTTATTTTCCCTCCATCCAGAGCCTGTTAAACTCTGATGTGAGGCGGGAAATCATTTTCTCATTTGTTGTCCAGACAGTGAATGCATCAGGATGGATTGATGATGTGAATATCAGTGCCCTGTCAGCCCCCACTGCAAAGTTTGAATGCACATTCAGGTTTACCACAACCTCCGAGCCTTTTATCCTTGCTGTTCCCTCCTTTTGCTTGACAACAACCCTTGAATCCTTTGGTATTTCAACGTTTTCTATCTTCTCAGCCACAATTAACAACTGTTTATTGCCTTTGATTTCATTTAGGTTCCACACAGATGTCAGCCTAGATGTCACGCCCCATGGCAGGATTTTTCTCATTCCAATCTCAACCATGAATGCTGTTACTATAATCCCAATCAATACCCCTAATCCTATAGACAGCAAGTCCATTTTATCACCGAACATTAAATGTTTTAGGATGTATTAAGGGTTGTGCCTATTCTTCTCTGACTCTGAAGGTTGAGGCTGAGGGGCGATTGAAATAGGATGATAAATGATATCAGGATATGTTGGGGTGAGAATAGAGTTTAGGAATGATTTGGATAACATGAAAATTATGATAAATTGAGGCAGGAACAGAATATATGAAAGTATCTGGAGGGAGAAATGCATAAACTATCAATCCTCTACACCACAGTTTTATCCGTATCCAAGTCTTCTCTCATATGTTTTATGATTCATCCACTCTATAATTATGGAAATAACAATTATTTCATCCCTGGCTACAGAATAAAGAAGCCTCCATGCATTAGGCAGATTATACTTCCATAAATTATCTATCTGATATTTTTTAATGTATTCTTTTGGTATGAGTCTTCTTTGGATTTGAATACCAGAGAAAGCATCTTTTTGAAGGTCATTAAAAGCCCTGTTTAACCACTTGTACAGTTTTTTATCTTCTGTTTTAGATTCTTTCAGTTTCTCAAACGCATCTTTTAATTTTTTGTCAGCAAAAACAATAGTTGATATCATCTTACCACCAAATCAGGTTTAAGAAACCTTTTTACCAACTCTGGATTCCATATCCAGGCAATCTTTCCCTCGCTGTCAATTGCTATCTTACCAGAGTTCAAAAGATAATCATAAACAACCTGAAATGTTTGATACATCATCTTCTTGGGTAGATGCTCCCAAAGACTTCTTTTCTTAAACTCACCACTATGCTCTTTTATAAATTCCTCCACCATAAGGACTGTATCCAACCTTGGATAATGCAGTATCTCCTTGTCCATAAATGTTTGAGCCATACTCCCACCTTGTTGTATATATGTATATAACAACAAATATTTAAGGCTTTCGATGAAAACGGATGGGGATTCAGGTGTGAATAGGAATAAATACTAATATGATTATTTAGATACAAGGTACAATAAACAGGTGAAAAAGTATGATGAGAAGAGTAAATGAAAATCGAAGAAGGAGTAGTTCTCCATACTTCCTCATCGCAGTTCTCTCTTTATTCCTCCTTGTCCGCCGCAAAAACTTTTATCCCAACAAGTAATACCCTTTTTCATGGCTTATGACCAGAAGGCAGTAGAGCAGAAATGGCAGAAAAAATGGCAGGAAATGAACATCTACAGATTTATTCCTGATTCTTCTCAACCTGTTTACTCAATTGACAATCCTCCAAGATATGCATCAGGCGCTCTCCATGTCGGGCATGCCGTTCATTACACACATATTGATTTTGCTGCCAGGTACAGGAGGATGAAAGGCTTCAATGTGCTGTTTCCACTCTGTTTTGACTGCAACGGCATACCTGTTGAGGAAAGGGTTGAGAAAAAACTTGGCATTACAAGAAAGGATATTGACAGGCACGAGTTTACAAAACTCTGTTCAGAGTTTGCCAATGAAAAAATAGATGAAATGAAAAACCAGTTCATTATTCTTGGCGAATCAATGGACCCAAGTGTATATTATCAGACAGATGCAGAAAACTACAGAAGATTAACGCAGCTCTCATTTATTGAGCTTTATAATAAAGGGCTTATTTACAAGGGTGAGCATCCTATCAACTGGTGTCCAAGATGCATGACCGCGCTCGCAGATGCGGAGATAGAATACAAAAACAGGGAAACAAAACTCAACTACATAAAATTTAAACTTGGAAAAGAGGATGTTGTTATTGCTACAACAAGACCAGAGCTACTCTGCACCTGCCAGCTTGTTGCAGTCCATACGGACGACCCAAGGGCAAAAAAATTGGTAGGGAAAAAACTAAAGACACCATTGTTTGAAAGAGAAGTAACGGTTGTTGGGGATAAAAATGTTGACCCAGACTTTGGCTCCGGTATCGTGATGATTTGCAGCATTGGTGATAAAGACGATTTGGAATGGATTTTCAAATACCAACTCAAAATTGAGAGGGGAATTGATGAAGAAGGAAGAATGACAGAACTTTGCGGAAAATACAAGGGAATGAATGTGATGGATGCAAGGAAAGCCATAATGGATGACATGAAAAAACAGGATATCCTCATTAAGCAGGAAAAACTTGAGCAGAATATAGGAACATGCTGGAGATGCCATACACCTGTTGAGTTCCTTGTCATGCCTCAATGGTTTCTGAAAACCCTCCAGTTCAAAGAAAAATTATTAAAAGAAATAGAAGGGCTTGAGTGGAAGCCATTGTTTATGAAAAGGAGACTTCAGGACTGGATAAATTCACTTGGCTGGGACTGGGTCATATCACGCCAGAGGTATTTTGCAACACCAATACCAATCTGGGAATGTGAAAAATGCGGCAGTATTGTTGTTGCAGAAAAGGATGAATGCTATGTTGATCCTACAATCAAGGATAAGGGTTGCCCGAAATGTCATACGAAGATGAAGGGATGTGAGGATGTTTTTGACACATGGATGGACTCAAGCATATCCCCACTGTTTAACACATACTGGGAAAGAAACAATGAACTTTTTAAAAAACTTTACCCTATGTCACTGAGACCACAGGCGCACGATATCATCAGAACATGGGCATTTTACACGCTTCTGAGAGGAATTCTTTTAACAGAGCAACTCCCGTTTAAAACAATAATGATTGATGGTTTTGTGCTTGCACCTGATGGGAAGCCGATGCATGCCTCACTTGGAAATGTCGTAGACCCGCTGAGGGTTCTGGAAAAATATGGGAGTGATGCCTTCAGGTATTATGCTGCAACATGCGGACTTGGTGAGGACAATGCATTCAGGGAAAAAGATGTAGTTCATGGTGTTAGGCTTTGCACAAAACTTTGGAATATCAGCGCTTTTATGAAAAAAATCACCGGCGGAAAAAAAATGGGGTTAGACTCAAAAAAACTTAGGGTTATAGACAGATGGATACTCTCAAAATACAGCAGAACTGTTGAAAATGTTACAAAGTACATGGATGAATTCATGTTTGATAAAGCAATAAAGGAAATAGAAGAGTTTCTCTGGCATGAGTTCGCAGACCATTACATTGAGATTGTGAAATACAGGGCATATGATGGTGATGAATCTGCTGTTTCGACGTTGTATACAGTTAGTTTAGGGATAACAAAAATCCTTTCACCGTTCCTGCCTCATATCACTGAAGAAATCTATGAGCAGAATTTTAAGAAAAACTGGAAATATCAAAGTATTCATGTCTCACCCTGGCCAAAGCCTGTTTTAACTGATGAGGTAGCAGAAAGAAAAGGGAATCTTGTCAGAAGGGTCATCAGCAAAATCAGAGGGTGGAAATCTGAGAAGGGTATGCCGCTGAACAGGGATTTAGAGTTTGTTGAGATTGTAGGTGAGCCGGAAAAAATAATTGAGTGTAAAGATGATATTGCCAGGACTGTGAGGGCAAAGGAACTGATAATTGCTGAAAAGGAGGATTTAAAGGAAAGCATTGTTGCGCTTAAGCCCGTGTACTCAAAGATTGGCCCAGTGTTTAAAGATAAAGCCAAAGAGATTATTGAGAAACTGAAAACAATTGCTGTCGAAAAACTTTCAGAGGATGAGGTTAATGTTAGATTGGATTCTGGGGAAACAGTGAAACTGACAAAGGATTTCATAAATTTTGAGAAAACAGTTACAGTTAAAGGGAAAAAGGTGGATGTGCTGAACATCGGTGACACTGTTGTGCTCATTGGGGGGACGCAATCGGCGTTGTCCGAGAATTGAGTAGTGCATCCTGTTTTTGATGTTTTTTTTTCAGAAATTTCTTATCTTCTAAATATTTTCACAGAAACATTCAAGGGATTCATTTTT
>JASEEW010000075.1 GCA_030019485.1 Thermoplasmatales archaeon
GGAGACTGTTTCCCTAATCCCTGATACCTGACTACTAACTACTACTCTGAAAATCTCCCCCTCTGCGTTTTTAAATTACGAGCGAGCGAAGGCGAGCGAGTAATTTAAAAATACAAGGAATTTGTGATGCGACGGAAAGTGTGAAACACTTTCCTATCATGTTACGGAAAAACGCAAAGCGTTTTTCCTAACATCTTAGGAAAAGCCTTCGGCTTTTCCGTAAGAACCTAGGAAATGCTCTGCATTTCCGTAGGTACGAAGTGAACAAATTCCGAAGTATCTACAAATTTGCTCCGCAAATTTGTAGCAGATGAGTATCGGGAGGACAAAATTGAATGCGCACATCATTAGAACAAAACATTATAAGAGAAAAATGCATTTAGTTGTTGATATGAAGATAGAAAACATAAATGATATTGATATGAAAAAATGGAAAAAATATAAAGAGGAGGATATTAGAACAGATAGTTTATGGATAATCGGTAAGCGTGATAACAGTGGTGTACATTCACCTGATTACTGGGGGAATTTTATTCCCCAGATACCAAGGCAGGCTATGCTCAGGTTCACAAAAAAAAATGAATGGGTTCTCGACCCTTTCCTTGGTTCTGGAACAACACTTATTGAATGCAGGCAGCTTGGAAGGAATGGGGTTGGTGTTGAAATTGTTCCTGGAATCGCAGAAAATGCGAAAAAACTGATAGAGAAGGAAAAAAACAGGTATGGGGTAAGAACAGAGGTTGTTGTGGGTGATTCGGTATCAGAAAAAATTTGGAAAGAAGTCGATAACATAAATAAAAAATTTCAACTGATAATTATGCATCCGCCGTACTGGGATATAATAAAATTTAGCAGGAAAAAAAATGATTTGTCAAATGCAAAAACACTTGAGGATTTTCTCTCCAGATTTAGCATGGTTGTGAAAAACACTTATCCTTTGCTGGAGAATGAAAGATTTCTTGTTTTGGTGATAGGTGATAAGTATGAGAAAAGTGAGTGGATTCCGTTAGGGTTCTACTGTATGGAAAACGTGTTGAAAACTGGCTATAAACTCAAAAGTGTTGTCGTGAAAAACATGACTGAGAACAGGGGGAAAAGGAGCCGGCATTCCCTTTGGAGGTACAGGGCATTAAAAGGAAACTTTTATGTTTTCAGGCATGAATATGTGATCTTTTTTGAAAAAACAGACGACCGATAGTTTAAAAAACCCTTAAATATATATGGTGTATAGAGGTGAAAAATACATGGCGCAGAAAGTTGCTAAAGTGGGTGTGAAGAAAGAGCCGGGCTATCTGTACTTTGTGGATAAAGATGGCGATGTAGCCAGAGCAAAGATGGCAAGAGGCGGCAGAAAGAAAAAGAAAAGGTAAATAAAATTAAAAAACCAAAGCTCCCCAAGTTGCTCGTCTAAATTCAGTATTTTGTATTAAATGTTTTCAGCATAATTTTCTAATTATCTCAGAATCTGAACAGACCTTATCAAATCTGTTCTTGAAACAATACCAACAAGTGCGTTGTTATCTATTACAAGTAATCTACCAATGTTGTGTTTAACCATGATTTTCAATGCGTCAACAGCACCCATCCCTGATTTTATGGAGATAATATTTTTTGTCATTATGTCTCTGACAGGGGTGTTTATCCTGTTTTCCACTGGGATTTTTCTAACATCATTCAGCGTGACAATGCCCAGCAGAGACTCATCAAAAACAGGGTAGCCCATGTGTTTTGTTTTCAGCATGAAATCCACAAGCTCTGAAGCAGTCATTGCAGACGGCACCGTCACAACACCGGGTGTCATAATGTCCTTTACCTTTATGCCTTCCAGTGTCACTGCAACAACCGTTGATTTCTCCTCCTCGGAGGCACCAATGTATATGATGAATGCTATTAAAACAAACCATATCCCACCTGGGAGAAGTAAAAAACCAAGGATGCCCATGAATATTGCAAATATTTTTCCAACACCTGCTGCTTTTTCTGTTGCGTCTATGTAGCCTGTTTTTGTGGCAAGAAAAGCCCTGAGCACCCTTCCGCCATCCATTGGGAATGCTGGCAGAAAATTGAATCCTGCAAGAAAGATGTTGTAGAATGCCAGTATTCCAAACAGGGTTTTAACATATAGTAACATAGACGTTGTTTGATACAGGAAAAAGAAGAGCATAAGAGACAGGACGCCTATGAGCAGGCTGACAAGGGGTCCTGCGAGTGCTATGCTGCACTCTGTCCCAGGTTCCTTGGGAATTTCCTCCATTGATGCAATACCGCCAAAAATCAGTAATGTTATGCTTTTGATTTTTGTCCCATGCCTTAATGCGACATAGGAATGCCCGAGCTCATGAAAGAGGACACATACGAAAAACAGCACTGCGGCAAGTGCACCAAAAACACATTTAACTGTTAAACTGGCAGCATCACCGAATCCCAGAGTAAAAACCATGATGTTCACAGTGCTGAATGCAAAAAAATATGCGAATACAGGGAGAATAAGCAGAAAGGTTATGTGCAGTTTTATTGGTATGCCCATTATTCTGCCGATGGATATCGAGGTTTTCATTGAAAATGAGAACGAGTAACAGGGTTATAAATATTTACTTTGATGTTATAGGTTTGTTTTTTGCATGGCTTGACCTTAATTGAAAATATTGGGCTATGGATAGAATAATTCCAATGACTGTGAGGGTTATTGGAATAATTAAATCAGTCACACGTGAAAAAAGGGCGTTACGAAAATATCTCACATCTGCACCACCGTGTCCAGTTGGACCTGTAATTGGTACACTTCCACTACGATACCATGCTACCAAGGAAAGCATTATAAAAGATACAACAAGTATAATAAAAAGAGTGTTTGGGATTGTTATATACTCTCGGAAGAATGTCCTCTTTTTTGGTAATCTTTTATCCCTAACGAGCAGATACTGAAGAAGAAGAGGAGCGATATAAATTACTGAAGAGATAAGTAAACAAGCTGTATACATATACCTATTATCCCACCAGATTTGTGGATCTATAATCGGATTAATGCTCACTGCGAAAATTGATGTTATAAAAAAATAGAACATAAATACAAACGAAATAGTAAGGGTTATGAATACGCCAATAGAAAGCAATCTCTCTCTGTTCTTTGACATAATAAACAACTCCCCGCCCATTATATTATAACTTCTCCGCTTACCCCACCAACATATGTTCGTATAGGCTTGCTTTCTACGCCTGTTGGTAATAAAGTGTATTCCCATGCAGGATGAAGTACATGAACCTTATCAAAAGGATTGTAGTAATATACTAATGTTACATTTGTAACCTTGCAATTGGGTTTTTTTCCACCTACTGTAACCCCTTTCTCCTTTATTTTTTCGAGTCCTTTCTGTGAGTCAATAATTGTTACGTTAAGAAATTCCTTAGCTTGAACTGTATATTGAGTGTATCCTAGTAAAGTTCCATTTGTTCCTATATTTATCAAAATACCGCCACCGCAGACGACACGATGATTGTTGATTATCTGCCTAAACTTTATACATATACTCAGTGGTTCTTCGCTAATTGTAGTACCATTTTTTGATTCAGTAACCATATACAAAGTATCTGCATACTCAACAATTAGGTCCGTTGTTTTTCCACGTATTTCTTCCACATATGCTTTTGCTATGCTTATACTTTCATTCTCTGTTGGAATATCCTCATGCGGTTTCGACATTTCCTCAGTGGAGAACCTTATGTGACCTGTTTTGTTGCTTATTTTGAGAATGCCACCTGCATTGTCTTTCCACAGATACTCTTCTTCACTACTGTATGTTAGAGAGTTTTCCTCAAATCCAAACATTTCTCCTAACATTAAGGCTTTCTCCCTATTTATATGGATTTCTTCTATGTAGCCTATTGTGGATATGTTTGTTTTTGGTAACATAGTCTCTACAATGAATGTTTGTCCTTTTGCATGGGTTGGAGTATTAACACTCACCAGCAAAGCTATTCCAACACACACACTTATACTCAACACCACTCCCATCAATTTATATCTCCTTTTCATTTTATTCACCTCACCATATATCCTCACCCCACTTAATATATGAATGGTAATTGTCATTTGAAGCGGAATACAAAGTCCCTTCCCCAGGAAAGTGATCGTAAATTTGTGTACTTGATTCTGCCATTATTATACCCGGTTGCGTCCATGTATCCATTGTAGAATGATACCATGCGGTATACATTGTAGACTTGTAGTTTATAGCATAATCAAAAAAGACGTTTATAGTCCCTTCATCAGGAATTCCAGCACCCCAATAGCCACATATTCCATGAGTTCCTTCTAAACATGCACCTCCCCATTCAGCCCTTTCACTATCTCTAAGAATATCACACTGAAGAATTAAAGTCCATTTCACACTATTCCATCCACCTCTCCATGATATGTCATCATCATCTACCCAATCATCATCATTGTTATCCCACAAATCAGTATTCCCATAGTCCCATAAGCCAATTGCACTGTCAGTATCAAACGGCTTATAAACAGTATATCCATGCGATATACTAACCACGAAATCTGCATTATCTATAGTGTACCCAAAATCATCCCGCCATATGTCATGACCTCTCTTATCAAAATTTTTAATCCAGCACGCATCTGTTGCACCATCTAACCACAACCGCTGCTCGCACACGTCTACAACATCAAAAGCCTGACGAAGTTGGCTACCATCCCTATAATTTTTTATAGCGAAAGTCCCATAGTCATACGTTTTAGGTTCACACTCCACACTCCACACATAAAAACCATAACGTTTTACAGAATCATCTGTATCAAGCCTAATTTTTATTGTATCACCATTTATCCATGGACTGTACTTCCATGTATCCGAACCAGTGTAACTCCATTGCTGATTATTATTTTTATCATAAAGATATACATAATCGTAATTTTTTTCAACATCAATCTTAGAGAAGCACAATCGCATTTTGTTACTTCGACTTTCTGTAATTGTCCAAGTATTGTCATAATTATTAGGATAATCATGAGGGGATTCTATTGCTGGAACAGTCCATCGAACACGATCCATCCTGAATCCCCAACTATTAACAGAACTACTTGTAACAAGCCTGATTTTTACTTTGTCACTATGAGTGCTAACATAGGTATTTGTGTAGGAGCCTGTCTTACACGCAATCAGATTATCGTTTTTGTCATACACATAAACATAATCCCAGTAGTTTTCTACGTCTATTTTTGAGAAACGTATGCTTAACCAACTCGCACCCGGCCTGGTAATATTCCAAGTTTTGTCATAATTATTCGGACAGTTGTGTGGCGAATCAAGTGACCATTCTTGCATAAAATATGTAACCCCGAGAACATCAATTGTTTCAGAATAACTTGCTGCCCCACCATCATCATCAACCACAGTAAGTGTTACAGTGTAGGTGCCTGCAGAACTATATTTATGTGTAGGATTCTGAGAAGTTGATGTTGAGCCATCCCCAAAGTCCCATGACCAAGAAGCAACATATCCATCAGAATCGGTTGACTGATCAGTAAATTGGATTGTGTCATCTACTGTTGGAGAGGATGGTGCGTAGGTGAAACTAGCAGTTGGAGGATTATTGGTTCCGCCTGTAGCCCATACATCCCATTCATATATTAATGGGTTGCTAGCTTGTGACCCTGTTGCATACGCACCATATAATCTAATCTTAGTAGTACTAACGCCACCGAATGAGAAACTCCAGTCATCTGTCTTGCCAATAGCACTGCCAACTGTCACCCATGACGAGCCACCCCAGTACTGGATTGAGTCTACGTTGCACGTCCTACTGCCTGACCTAGTATCTATATCAATGTGCTTGATAGTGTGAGCACTGCTCCATTCCAACTGAAAGTATGCCGTGCCAGGAGAACTACCTGCACTGACCCAACAGAAAGTCCCAATATCACCATCAATCATTGAAACTGGGCCACACGTACCTGAGCCACCACCACTGCTGGAGGGTGTAGCAGAGGATTTTATATTTGTTAGTGTCCAGCCAGCGGCTACATTTACCTCATCAATATACCAGCCCTCAAACCAGTTGTAATCATGATCCACTGAGTCAAAATTGAATCTTATTTTTACATTACCTCCAGTATAAGCTGAAATATCAATTGATTCTTGATGCCAATCAGATTGCGATGGCCCATTGTCGCAGTCCCTATGCCATAGGTTGTGCCAGTAGCTATCATAAATATCTACATCCATTGAATCATAAACAAAATCGTATCCCTCGTAAGAGCAAGATTCATGTTCCCACCAAGTTTGAAATGTTAGTGTGGCTGTAGACGCATCACTAAGATCCACAGAAAACTCTGCTGAGCCATATGTTCTTGAACCAGTATTATAATTATGGCTACTCTCTTGATTGTACACCAGACTATATGACACACTATGTTTTCTGTAACTTGTCACATGCCACAACCCAGATAAAGTCCACCCATTTGCATTCCCATCATCAAAATTATCAGAGGATATCATTGTTACAGCCCCGGCACCCCTGGGTAATGCTAACGATTGGGTGGCTACATCAATATTTTTTGTCATCTTATTGTTGCTTTCATCACCTTCCTTGATATTATTGTTAGGATCTGCTATTGCAGTTATTATATGTGTACCTATAGAAGAGAACGTATAAGGAATAGAGATTTGCGTAGACAGGCAGGGATCTAAATGTTCAATTGTATTACTTCTGAGCAGGATATCACCATCATATACCGCAACCTCAATGTTACTGGCAGATGCATCACCAATATTTTCCACATTAATAGTTAAGGTTGTTGTCTGGCCTATCACAGGATAACTGGGGGAGTATGTAATATCTACAATTATTAGGTCTGGTGCTTTTGGCGGCGGCAACGGGTGTGGTCCACCGCAGATTATGTAAAACTTTTTATCACCAATCAATATTGGCTCATATCTGCCATCGTATATGATGAGATATGGGTCGTTGAGCGGTGCATAAACCCTTCTGTCCTCTATTGTGAACCCGTCTCTGATTATTGGTGCATAGAAATAATGACATTTGTCTATGATCCATATTCTTTCTAATGTTCTTGTAATTGTAAGCATGTTTTCTATATTAACCAATGAGGGATCAATTCCTGCATAGCAGAGATATGTGCTTGCATACTCATTAGCATCCAGATACCACCAAGATGTGCCATCCTCACTTCTGGCATAAAGAACATGATCCACACTGAGTGTTTTTTCTATCCAACCAACAGATATTTCTCCGTTTAGATATATTTTTGGGTTAACAGAATCATAACTTGTAGAGCTAACCCTTACTATATTTCCAAACTCAACACCTGTTATCGCATTTTTAATGTGCTGAAGAGTAGTTTTAAAATGCTGGATGGATTTATCAAATTCATAGTCCCGCATGTATTCTAATGCATTATCATATTCTTCTTTTGCCTTTTCAAAATGGGTGTTTTTTACTAATAATTGATTCTTAACAATATTGTCTATTGCATCTTTAACAGTAATCATCAGCCAGCACCTAATTTCAAACGTGCTAGCACCTTCTTCCTCTGATTTTTCAAGATGATCGATAGCCTTTTTGGTGTTATCAAAAGATTTCTCTAATCTATCATTCTCAGAACTGTTTACTTTTTCCAATGCCTTGTTTAATTCATCCTTTGATTTTTTCAACTCATTTAACACCTTTTTGTTGGTTGTATCATCTATTAATGCTTGAACATCATTGAGTGCTTTCTGAATATTCTCAACATAGTTTTCTGGTATCCATTCTCCTTTCGCTTTTAAAGATTTCTTGTATGCCTGCTTAAACTGCTCAATAGCATCCTCATATTTCTCCTCAGTACTTTCATCATTATCCAGAAATTCTATTGCCTTATAATAGTGTTCCCAAGATTTTTGGACATAACTATTGTTAAAATCCACTAAAGACTGCGAATAAAGAATATTACACTTAGTAAAATCTTTTACGGAATTATACAAAATACTCACTATATCCCCTGTTTCAGCACTACTTTGCTGAAGATTTTGTATAGCATGCTTAACAGATTCAAATGATTCCTCATACTCTTGCGTTATTGTAAGATTTAATGCATCATTTATATTTTCCATAGATTTCTCAGCTTTTGTATCTTTATCTCTAATTGCCTGGGTTTCCCTTATTGCTAACTTTAGTTGAATCTTAAAATTTTCTGTTTTATCATTTGTGTAGAAAATATCGTAATTTGAAACATTTTCCTGCCAGACAAGATGAATATATTCGTCTTTAGATGAGTTTGGATTTAGGCTCTCAATTTCAATTCCTTCCTCATCCTCACCGCTACCAACATTTATTGCTACTATTGTCATTGATGAAAGGATCATTCCAACAACCAACATGATACCCAATATTTTGTTTAAATCTCTAATCATCTTACTACCTCGACAGTGTATAAGAGAGAGAGAGAGCATAAAGTTTTCGGTGCGGGGGACTTTGGGACAAAATTAACCAATGCGTGATCTATTCTTTGGACAGAATCACCGTATCATCCTTGATAAGCATTACCCTCCTTTTGTGTATTACTGTGGAATATTGTCTCAAAAATTGGAGGATCATGGACACGTTTTTTTGATGAACAATGATTACACCCGTATAGAGTTTTATGTGAGGAATCTTATCAAGCAATCCCCTGCGACGATAATGATA
>JASEEW010000076.1 GCA_030019485.1 Thermoplasmatales archaeon
ATGACAGGAGCATTGAAAGATTTGTAAATTTACACAGGTAACGTATAAAAAAATGCAAAGTGAAAAGTGTAAAATGCAAAATTTGTGTTTTTCATTTTTCCTTCTTCATTTTTCATTATATTTTCATACATTATTTCACTCTAAAAATCTTGCAGATGCATATTGACTTTCCCCCCCTTGCTGGACATATAACATTTATCTTAACTGGATAGTTTCAGGTTCGCAGGAATGGTTTACATTCCTGCTCTCTTGAAACCATAATTTTGTTTATCTTAGTCTTATGGTTTCAAGATTAAGTGGTGCCTTCGTCTCCAAACCATATTTTTTATGCAGTGTGGATGCAAGATCAATGCATTTTAGGTTTTCACCATGAACAGTGATTACCCTTTCAACCCTGGGCTCCATGTGATATATGTAGTTCAGAAGCTGACGCCTGTCAGAATGCCCTGAGAAGCCGTCAACTGTTTCCATGTTCATTTTCACGCTTACTGCAATTGTTTTTCCCTTTTCTGAAAACTGCAGTTCCTCCAGCCCGTTCTGAAGCCTTCTTCCAAGGGTTCCCTCTGCCTGGTAACCAACAAATACCAATGTGTTTTTTTGGTCTGAAACCCAGGCTTTTATGTACTCCATCACAGGGCCGCCGTTCAGCATCCCTGCTGTTGCCAGAACAATGCAGGGTTCAGGGTCTGATAAAATCTTTTTTCTCATCTCAGAACTATCCACCCTATTAAATACCTCTGATAAAAATGGGTTTTCATTTTTCTGGAATATCATATTTCTGAGATACGTATTTAGATATTCAGGGTAGGCGGTGTGTATCGCTGTTGCCTCCCATATCATGCCATCCAAATAAATTGGAGTCTCAGGGATTTCACCTGACCTGATAAGACGCTCTAGTACTATCATCACCTCCTGGGACCGACCGACAGCAAACACTGGTATGACCACATTTCCTTTTTTTGAAAGTGTTCTCTGAACAATATCCTTCAGCTGGTCAGATGCCTCAATCCTTGAAGGCTGGAAATCCTGATATCCCCCATATGTGGATTCCATGACCAGTGTTTCAATTCTCGGGAATTTGTTCATTGCAGGGTTGAACAGCCATGTTTTCTCATATTTTATGTCACCTGTGAATGCAACATTATGCAAACCATCACCTATATGAAAATGCGCGATCGAGCTGCCAAGTATATGACCAGCATTGTGTAATGTTAACCTAACATCTGGTGAAATATCTGTTGTGTCACCATACCTTAACGGGATGCAGTGCTTTACAGTTTCTCTGATATACAGCGACTCATACGGTATTTTTTTCCCGTCAGCCGTAGCCACTTTTAAGTAATCAAGCTGGAGTAAACTCATTAAATCCCTTGTTGGCAGGGTGCAGTAAACAGGACCATCATAACCATATTTGTAAAGCAGGGGAACAAGCCCGCAGTGGTCAAGGTGCGCATGCGTAACAACAACAGCATCAATACTTTCAAGGGGTAGCACCTCAGGGAGGTTAATATATGGGAAGTTTTCATTGCCTACATTTATTCCGCAGTCAACCAATATTTTGCTGTTCCTTGTTGTAAGCAGGGAGGAGCTTCTGCCAACCTCTCTGAAACCGCCGAGTGCAGTTATCCTCACCCAGTTCTCGTTTTCACCTATTTCCCTGTGAATTTTTCTTCCAATTTTTCTTAGCAGTGCTTTTCTGTCTTTTGCAAGGGTTTTGCTTCTCATATATCTTCTTATATCTTTAACAGTCTTGGATGGGATTGGGGGCGTTCTCACAACCCTTGGAGCCCAACCTATGTGCTTTTTAATATCATTCAATATGACACCATATTTGCCGATAGCCAGTCCTGGTGCCATCGCCTCAATTGTAGCCTCCCCTGCATCTACGTCAAAGAAAACATCTGTCAGACCAGCCTCATCCGGTATTATCTTTTCGATTTCCGCCTTTGCCTCATCGATATCCATTAAGATGCTCGGGTCTGGTCTGATCGCAATCCTTTTTCTTAACGTCTGAGCAAGCTGCCTGACTATGTCACTGTTCTCAGCAAACTCTTCAATCTGCTTCGTGTATATAATCAGGAGCGGGCCTTCAAACTCAATGTTTATTATCTCTATTGTTTTAGGCACAATCCCCTTTACAGTCTCCCTTATTCTGTCAAGAACATCTTCTATGCCCATTTATCTCCCTTCTTTTTAGTTGGAACAATGATGAAAGTTATATACATCAGTATTTCAAATTATTTTACAAATTTGAACTTTCGAGAAAGCCCGACGTGAACGTTGGGATGAATCGAAAGATATATCGGAGTTCAAATTTGGAAACGCACGGAACCTTAGTTCCGTGCAGTTTACATTAGAATAAAAAGATCAGGATAAGCCCATCTTTTCTTTTCTTTTTTTGATTTCCTCATCTGTTAATTCTTTGTAGCCTTTCTTTGTTATAACAGCAATGTCTATGCCGTCACCACACGCAGCATCCCTTCTCATAGCCATTGTCAGTGCCCTGACGGCCAAGTCAACCCCGTCACTGGCTGTTATGTCATCTTTGTACTGGTCCTCCAACACACCATAAGCATAGGGTGAGCCTGAACCTGTTACTACATATTTGTCAGGTATTGCCCCGCCTGCCGCATCAAGTGAATATACATGACTCCCTTCAAGGTCAACACCGCATATCAGGAGCTGAACCCAGTATGGGAAATACCTGTTGCCGCTGAGTATGTTTGCCATGAGTGTTGATGCGGCCTTAACAGTCATTGGGCTGCCTTTTCTCATCTTATACAGTGATGCCTCCACAGTCAGCCATCTTACAAGTGTTTGCGCATCCCCGACAAGCCCTGCAGTTGTCAGGCACAGGTTATCATCTATTTTGAACATTTTCTTTGTAACTTTATGTGCTATCATTGTGCCCATCGTCGCCCTTCTCTCTGTACCTGCTACCACACCATCCGTACAAACCATTGCAAGTGTTGTTGTACCTGTTTTTGTTTCTTCTGCCATAAGTATCACAAAATACAGACTGTAATAGAATTAGGGGTATTTAATGTTTGTTATAAATTAGGAAAACATATTAAAACATTAAATAATATTATAGGGTTGATGCCTGAAGAAATTCTTGAAACAGCAAAACCAACAAGGATGGAGCTTCTTGCCTTAAGAAAAAAGAAAACACTGGCAGAAAAAGGCCATAAACTTTTGACTGAAAAAAGGGATGCGCTGATCAGCAGATTTTTTGATATAATTAAACAGAGGAATGAACTGAGAAGGGGACTGAATCTTTCAATCAGCGGCGCATTTTCATCATTAATTGACACTGAGATGCTTATGGGACAAAACAGGATTGAGAACATGTCGTATGCCATACCAGATGTTGGGGAAATACAGACAGGCATGGTAAATATTATGGGTGTGCATGTACCACTGATAAATTCAAAAATAGAAGAGAGAAAACAAAATTACTCATATATTGAGACAAACGCAAAATTTGATGAGGCTGTGGAAAAATTTAGAGATGTGCTGTGCAAGGTGCTGAGGGTTGCGGAGGTGGAGGGCTCTATTGAAAGACTGGCTTTTGAGATTGAGAAAACAAAAAGGAGGGTAAATGCATTGGAACACATATTTATCCCAAGACTAAAAGCAACAGTCAAATACATTGAGATGTCCCTGGAAGAAAGGGAGAGGGAGGACTTCTTCAGAAGAAAAAGGATTAAGGCAGTGATTCAAAAATGAAAGAGATTGAGAGGGTGTTTGATACACCAGAAAAGAAAGCAAAGGTGTACCTGTTTTTCACATTTGTCAGATTGATATGGCCAATATGGATTATCCTGGGAGTAATACTGTTTTTTATTCTGCTGGCATTAGAGAAGACTTAAAATATGTTAAAACCATGTCAGTATGGGGATTTGAATGAAACAGGGTTTTGATGGCAGGGACATAATTTCAATAAAAGACCTGACCAAAGCAGATATTGAACACATAATAAATGTATCCAAGGAGATGCTGCCTATAGCAAGGGGTGAAAAAAAAAGTGGTCTTCTGAATGGAAAAATCTTGGCAACATTGTTTTTTGAGCCGAGTACAAGAACAAGGTTATCTTTTGAATCAGCGATGAACAGACTGGGAGGAAACGTTGTAGGGTTTGCAACATCAAAAGCCACATCAGCAGAAAAAGGGGAAACACTCGCGGACACAATAAAAATGGCAGACGCATATTCAGATGTCATAGTGCTGCGTCATCCTAATGAGGGGGCCGCACGTCTCGCATCAGGTTTTTCCTCAAAACCGGTAATCAATGCTGGTGATGGTGCTGGTCAGCATCCGACACAAACACTTCTTGATTTGTTCACAGTAAAAACAGAGAAAAAAAGAATCAAGGGCAACAACATTGTTCTTGTCGGCGACCTGAAATATGGCAGGACTGTGCATTCTTTGACTTATGCGCTTGCAATGTTCAATGCAACACTGACATTTGTTGCGCCTGAAACACTTCAGATGCCGAAAGAGATACTCTCACATCTAAAGGAAAAAGGAATAGAATTCAGGCAGAGCAGCTCCCTTGAAAATGTGATACCGGATGCGGATGTACTTTATGTTACAAGGATACAGAAAGAAAGATTCCCTGACCCTGAAGAATATGCAAAAGTTGCTGGAACATACAGAGTAGATCTGGGGATGCTTTCAAAAGCAAAAAAGGACATGATAATAATGCATCCTTTACCAAGGGTTGATGAGATCGCACCAGAGGTTGATAAAACAAGGCATGCATTATATTTTAAACAAGCATTCAACGGCGTACCGGTCAGAATGGCGTTGCTCAGTTTGGTTCTGGGGACGGTTAAATGAGAGTAGTTAGAAGTCAGAAGTTAGAAGATAGGGGAATACTCTCCCCTAACTCCTATATTCTAACTCCTAATATGGGGGTGAGAAAATGATACAAGGAGTTAGCAGTCAGGGGTCAGGGATTAGGGGCGTTCAAGTAGCCAGTAGTCAGAAGTTAGGGATTAAGGGGAAGAAGCAAAGTACTCTCCCTAGTCCCTATCTACTAACCCCTAACTCCTTGCTTTCCCTAGCCCCTAACTACTTGTCCCTAACTACTTGTATGGGGGTGAGAAAATGAAGGAATTGAAGGTTCAGCCTATTAAAGATGGAACGGTTATAGACCATATAACAGCAGGAAGCGCGCTAAAGGTACTGAACATTCTTGGAATATCAAAAAACCCTACCGCTACGGTAAGCATATTAATGAATGTAAAAAGTGAAAAAGAAGGAAAAAAGGATATTGTTAAAATAGAAAACAGGGAACTGAACCCAAAAGAGGTTGATAAAGTAGCGCTCATAGCATCGAATGCAACAATAAACATTATCAGAAACTACAGCGTCAAACAAAAGCACAAGGTGAGCTTGCCTGACACTATCAAAGGAATTGTTAGATGCGCAAACCCTAACTGCATCTCAAACCTAAAAGAGCCTGTTGAGCCTGCTTTCAGGGTTGTATCAAAAAACCCAATAAAACTCAGATGCTACTACTGTGAAAGGGAAATGGAAGATGTTGCAGGGAACATTATTTAAGTTTGTCTGATTTCTTTTCCCTCAAAACTCATGAACATCTTTTACATTTAAAAGCCATGAAAATGCCCGAAAGCGCAGTATTGTGAGAATCTTCTGATCAACCTGTTTTTTGGAGACTATTTGCATCAACTTTTTATCTGCTTCCCAAAATCTTGTATCCAGAACTGCAAACCTCTCCCTGACATATTTTGGGTCAACCTTAAACTTTTTGAGGTTTATTTTTTTAATTACACCATGAGAGTGCTCTATTCCTGAGCAAAAATTGATTGGTACTTTAACATATCCTTCCTCTGCATCCTGATACACATCAGCAAGGTTGTCTGCTTCTTTTACAACTGGTCCAAACTCATCAGCAATGATATCAATATTTTTCTTCCCAATCTCTGGAATGGAAAAATAGAGGGTTGTTGCCACAAGGTTGCGTCCGCTCTCCGCAGTCAGCTTTTGTATTTCATTCCAAGGGATTATCCTACCCTTGGTTCTGGCTTTTTTGTATCCTATTTCAAAGGATTTAAGCCATTCTTTGTATACCTCTTCTCCGTACTTGAAACCTCTGGCCTGCATACGCTTCAAATATGACACGTTGTGTAAAAGCCTCTCTTCATATTTGTTTGCCGGCTTAACCTCTTCGTCTTTCCAAGCTGACATAACCAGATCTCTGCATTTTAAATGATATCCGGGCCCATATTTCCCTTCATCAATCACATCATCAACCCCCATCGTTGCCAATGGTTCGATGTCACCGATTTTCCGTTTCAGCTCTGCAGAAAAATAAAGACCAACACGACGCGGAATGCTTATTTTTCTTGTCGGCATCACATTCCTGGTGTTGTTTTTTCAATAGATAAATGTTATTTTTATCTCTGCTGAGATTTTATCCGTATTGTATAATAATTAATTTCATCCTGTTTCCAAGAAATTCATTCCAGTTCTTTTATTATCTCCTTTGCCCTGTCAATCCTGATTTTTTTTTCCTTCACCATTTGTTCAGAGATCTTGTCAATCATTTCATCTTTAGCGCCAGCCATGATTGCAATATTGCGCGCATGCAGTCCCATATGTCCTTTCTGTATTCCCTCTGATGCAAGTGCTTTTAACGCAGCAAAGTTTTGTGCGAGACCAACAGCAGCGATTATTTCACCGAGCTCCCTCGCTGTTTTCACACCAAGGATTTTTATACATATTTTTGCTGTCGGATGAACCTTTGTTGCCCCACCAATGAGCCCAACAGGTGTTGGGAGCTCAATGCTTCCAACAATATCCCCGTCTTTGTTTTTTTCATATTTTGTGAGAGGGGAGTACCCATTCAGTGATGCATATGCATGTGCGCCTGATTCTACAGCCCTGAAATCATTTCCGGAAGCAATTACCACAGCATCTACACCATTCATTATTCCCTTGTTATGGGTTGCGCATCTGTAAGGGTCGTGTTTTGCAAACAGATATGCCTGCATTATCCCATCAACAACCTCCTCACCAACAATGTCTTTTGGGAAAACAGCAGTCGCCCTTGAAATCCTGTGAATAGCAAGGTTTGAAAGGATTCTCAGATAAACTCTTCCGTCTGTTATTTTTTCAATAAACGGCGCAACCGCCTCGCACATTGTGTTAACAGCATTTGCACCCATCGCATCCCTTACATCAACAAGCAGATGCGTTACAACCATCCCATTATCAAGAATTCTTACATTAATGTCTCTTGCTCCTCCGCCAAACTTCACAAGCATGGGGTCCTTTTCATTTGCCATTTCCAGAATTTTTTCTTTGTTTTCAAGAATCAGTTTTTTTGCCTTCTCAGAATTTTTACTATTCACAAGCTGAATCTGACCAATCATGACAGGCTCTGTGGAACCTGTTTTGAAACCGCCTTTTGCTCGCGCAATCTTCGCAGCATTTGATGCTGCCGCAATAACACTTGTTTCCTCAACCGCCATTGGGATAAGGTAGTCTTTACCGTTTATCAAAAAATTCACTGCAACACCGAGTGGAACAGACATGACACCGACAGCATTTTCAATCATTCTGTCCACAATACCAAAATCAACAGTAGCCTCATTCAAAGCACTGATTTCTTCATCTGTTAGCTCCGCAAAATTTTTCACAAACTCAAGTCTTTCCTTTCTGCTCAGCTTGTAAAACCCGGAAACCTTTGATGTTTTCATTTAAACCACCAGCAGTTAATTCTTCTGTTGGAATATAATATTTTTCCTTCCTTGTTTTATTTTTCCCCCATACTCTTTCCTGACAGTCTAACTGTATCCTTATCCAATACAACCAATTCTTTTCTTATCATCCTTTTGATATTTCTCATAACCCAATTTTTATCTTCACTAATCTTTTTAACAATATCATTAATTGTTCTGGGTTTTTCTTCAAGAAGAAGCAGAATATTATACTGTAAAACCTCATCACAGGCTAACTCATAAAAATCATCAAAGTAGGGGATGTCAAGACTAAACATCACTTTTAGCTCTTCCAAACCCACATAAAAGAAAGCAAGCCACGCCCTATTTTTTGAGTGTTTACTTTGCCACAAAATTTCTTTCCGGATAACATCGAAATCTATGCCATGACGGAAAAGCGTGTTCATATCCTCTCTATCCCTTTCCCTTGAGGTTATACTTTTAAAAATGAAAATATCCTCTGGTGCAACGGTAAAAATATCAACATTGTCAAATGATATTATTTTTGTTGATCTGTCAATCATGGCTTTTGACAGTAGCAACCCGTTGCATACCTGTTTAACAAACATATCAAATCTAAAACCATCTGAATTCTCTAAAACCCTGCTTGGATTCATCCTTTCATAAGGGTCTTTAACCATAACATCCTTGTAACCAGATTTATG
>JASEEW010000077.1 GCA_030019485.1 Thermoplasmatales archaeon
TGTTTTCCCCTGACCCCTAATCCCTGATTACTAACTCCTTGTCTGCCCCTAATCCCTAACCCCTGACTACTAACTACTTTCATCATCTCACCCCCAGGTATTGAACATACTCCTTCACTTTTCCAGTTTTTGAAATCCCATCCAGCTCTGAGATAACCTTTTTGATATGCTCAGATGTAATGTCTCTACCGCCTAAACCATAAATGTAATTCACAATCTCTACATTGCTTGTTTTATACAATGCGCTTCTCAGCTCTGAAAACACAGGACCGCCAAAAGCACCGAAGCTGTCGCTTCTATCCAGAACTGCTGCGGCTTTCATATTTTTTAACGCGTTTTTTACATCCTCTGCTGGGAATGGTCTGAAAAGCCTGAGTTTTAATAAGCCTGCATTTATGCCTTTTTTTCTCATACTGTCAACAGCATCCCTTGCAGTGCCAGCGGTGCTTCCAAGAGCAATAAGGGCTATGTCTGCATCATCAAGCCTGTATTTTGACAGTGTGTCATAACCCCTTCCGGAAATTTTTTCATATTCTTTACCAACATCCTTCACAATTTTTAATGCCTTTTTCATTGCCTCATGCTCCTGCATTTTATGTTCCATGTAATAGTCATACATGTCAAAAGGACCGAATGTTGCAGGATTTTCAACATCTAAAAGAGAATGCTCTGGTTTGTATGCTCCAACAAATTTTTTCAATTTTTCATTCTCCAAAACCTCTAATCTTTCAACAGCATGGGAGACAATGAAACCATCAAAGCATGGCATGACAGGCAACCTGGCAGACTCAGCAATTTTCACAGCCTGAATAAGATTGTCATATCCTTCCTGGACATTCTCACCATGAATCTGAATCCATCCTGAGTCCCTCGCACCCATGGAATCTGAATGGTCGCAGTGAATGTTTATTGGTGCTGACAGTGCTCTGTTCATCACACTCATCACAATAGGAAGTCTTAATGAGGCAGCAATATAGAGCATCTCCCACATAAATGCAAGTCCAGCAGATGCTGTTGATGTCATGACCCTGCCGCCAGCAGCAGATGCTCCTATGCATGCTGACATAGCAGAATGTTCGGATTCTGTTGCAATAAACTCTGTGTCAACCTCGCCATCTGCAACATACTCTGAAAATTTTTCAATAGCAATTGTCTGAGGCGTTATGGGGTAGCCTGCGACAACATCAGGATTAATCTGTTTCATAGCATACGCAACAGCATTATCCCCATTCATTCCTAATACTTTCATTTTTCCTCCTCCATATTTATTGCTTTTTTAGGGCATTCATTTGCGCATATCCCGCATCCCTTGCAGTAATCATAGTTTATCCCTTTTACTTCCTCATTCTCCACGATTATGGAAGCCTCAGGGCAGCATATCCAGCATATAAGACAGTTTATGCATTTTTCTTTATCCAAGACAGGCCTTTTTGCTCTCCAGGAACCTGTTTTGTATTCCACTGAATTCCCGGGCTCAAGAATCAATCCTCCTTCAGGTATTTCTTTCCATCCTTTCATTTTATTTCACCTCATCAAATCCTCTGTTTGCAGAGTCAACATTACCTTTAACAATTTTCTCAGGGAACTTCGTGCACATAATCTCCTGCACAGTTTTTATTATGTTTTCTTTTTTAACAACACCTGAGACCTTTGACAGAGCGCCGACACCGCAAACGTTTGCTAACGGTTTGCCGATTGTTTCCAAAGCAATCCCTGTTGCATCCACAACAAAAATCTTCCCTGGGAAACCTGTTTTGTTTTTTATTTCCTCTTTAGATTCTTTTGTGTTAACAACCAGAACACCATTCTTTTTCAATCCTTCGGAAACATTCACCATCCCGAGCAGTGTGGGGTCTAAAACAACAACAGCATCAGGCTCATAAATCTGGGAATGGATGTTTATCGTTTTGTCATCTATCCTTGTGAATGCCTTGACAGGCGCGCCCATCCTTTCAGGACCAAAATCAGGGAAAGACTGAATGTACTTGTTTTCTTTTAGCGCTGCAGAAGCAAGGATTTCTGATGCTGTGACAACACCCTGCCCGCCTCTTCCATGCCATCTTATCTCGTACATTTTACCACGAAAAAGGTAAAGCATTATCATACCATAAATATTACCATAAAGATTATTACTTAACCAAACAATAACATCCCCAAATGGAAACAAAAAAAATTCTTGTAACAGGTGCGGTTGGTCAAATCGGCTCTGAGTTGACAGTTGACTTAAGGAAAAGATATGGGAATGATAGTATTGTTGCAGGTTATCATAAAAAAAAGCCAACTGCGATGTTGCTGAATGGTCCTTCTGAGCTTGTTGATGTTACAAAAAAAGAAAGTATTGAAAGGGTTGTGGAAACGTATGACATTGACACAGTTTATCACATGGCCGCTGTTTTGTCTGCTGTCGGCGAGAAAAATCCATCTCTTGCATGGGGCGTGAACATGAACGGTCTTTACAATATTCTTGAGGTTGCAAGGGAACACAAAATGACAAGGGTTTTTTGCCCCAGCTCCATTGCTGTTTTTGGTCCTGAGACCCCAAAAGAAAAAACGCCTCAGGAAACAGTACTGCGTCCTAGGACAATGTACGGTGTCACAAAGGTTGCTGGTGAAATGCTGTGCGACTACTATTTCAGAAAATTTGGAGTGGATGTCAGGGGATTAAGATATCCAGGGATTATCAGCAGTGAAACACTGCCCGGTGGTGGAACAACAGATTATGCTGTTGAGATTTTTTATGAGGCAGTTAAAAATAAAAAATACACATGCTTTGTGAAAAAGGGTACTGTTTTGCCAATGATGTACATGCCTGACTGCATAAAAGCCACCATAGAGCTGATGAACGCCCCATTATCTTCTCTCAGGCATCATTCTGATTTCAACATCACGGCAATGAGTTTCTCTGCAGGGGAACTTGCTGAGGAAATAAAAAAGCATATTCCTGATTTTGTGTGCGAGTACAGGCCTGATTTCAGGCAGGATATTGCTGAGTCCTGGCCCAGAACAATTGATGATTCTGCTGCAAGAAAGGAATGGGGCTGGAAGCCAGATTATGATTTACCTGCCATGACCGCAGATATGCTTGAGAAGCTTAAAAAAAGATATGAGGAAGGGAAACTGTAAACTCAGCATGTGACGGAAAACGCTTTGGCGTTTTCCTAACATATTACGGAATTTGCTTGCAAATTCCTAATATCTTAGGAAAAGTCAAAGACTTTTCCGTAAGATCCTTGGAAAAGCCTTTGGGCTTTTCCAGAGGAACCGAAAGTCTTTCAAATGGAATTTTACGTAAAATTCCATGTCGCAGAGTTTAATAGGAAGTGATAAGTGTTTTATGCTTTATTTACTTTTCCTCTTTTAAATGTTTAATCAGATTTTTAACAGGGATTTTTTCCTGCTTTCCTGTTTTCATGTCCCTGAGAGTAACACTTTTTTCCTTTAGCTCATCCTCACCAATGATAACTGCTCTTTTCACACCTATTGAATTCGCATATCCCATGTTTTTCGCGACAGACCTGCCGGTGAGGTCAGCATCGCATCTTATGCCTTTTTCCCTGAGCATGGTTACAATCTCAATTCCTTTTTTTCTTGCTTTGCTCCCCATGGGTATAATGTATGCATCCAGCTTTTCCTCATCAAAAACCCTTCCCTGTTTTTCCAATGCAAGCATCACCCTGTCAAAACCTATGGCGAAACCTGTTGAGTCTATTTCTTCACCGCCGAACAGACCTGACAGGTTATATGTGCCTCCGCCGCAAACCTGTTTCTCAGAACCGAGATCAGAGCAGTCTATCTCGAACACGATGCCTGAATAATAATCAAGACCACGCGCTATGCTCAGATCAACAGTGTATTTCTTAACACCAAATAATTTCAGTGTCTCCAAAACATTTTTTAATTCCTCCAGGTATTCATTATCAATCTCTTTATCCTCAAAAATTTCCTCTTTTAAATAGATAGTTTTCATAAGTTTTTTATATTTTTCCTCATCAATTTTTTCTTTAAGCTCATCAAAGTTTTTTTTGTCAACAAGCATCATAACAGATGAGTCAGCATCTCCGATAACGCTTCTCAGTATTCCAAGATGTCCTATCCTCAACTCAAAATTTTTCAACCCTGTGTTTTCCAGCATCTTTACAGCAAGTGCCATAACCTCGGCCTCCCCTTTCCCGCCAATGCACTCAGCACCAACCTGCCAGAACTCCCTGAAACGACCTTTCTGAGGCTCCTCATACCTGAAACAGTTTCCGAAATAGAAAAGCTTCAAAGGCTTGGGTAGGGACTGCATCTCATTAACATAAAATCTTATTGCTGGTGCTGTGAGCTCTGGTCTCAGTGCAATGCTGCGCTCTCCTTTGTCCTTGAATGCGTACATCTGATTCACAATTCCTTCCCCACTTTTTTTTGTGAAAAGCTCCGTGAGCTCAAATGTGGGTGTTGCTATCTCCCTGTAACCAAATCTTCTGCAGGTTTTTCTCATTATAGATTCAATCTGCCTTCTTCTGAGCATCTCATCAGGGCCGAAATCCCTCGTACCCCTGGGTTTCTGAATCATAACTGGATAATGGTATAAGGGGTAAAAAACGTTTTTCTTCGGAAAAACATTTAAGACATAAGCCCTATTATTGTATCATGATCCAGAACCTGAAAATATGTGTGAACACCCAGACCCCTCTTGTGCGTTTTAACCTGAGTTATGATGAACTGCTTGAAAGATACAATGAATTGTCTGACCCTGTACCACTGAAAATGCTCCAGGAGGATACTGACTATAATTTTACAACAGGGGGGTAACAACAATGGTTTACCCGCTGATGAAAAAAATGCTTTCTGAAAAAAGGATAAAAAACCCGCACTGGGTTGCCCTAAACCCAATAGGTCCTCACAGGGTTTCAGTAAACAGCATAATCATCCATAATATATCACTGGAGAGCACAGCATTAGACGGTTATTCAAGATTCAAGGAGGCGATATGGAGAAACATGCACAGGCTGGAGGAAACGCCGATCAACCCGAAACACTTAACAGGTTTTGGAAGATACAACTGGACATGCTGTGAGAAAATGCTCAATTTGCAGGTTGAGAACAACTTTGATGTTTTTTACATCCATGATTTCCAGCAGCTGCCGATAGGTGCGATGCTTGGACCCAATGTTCATAAAATCTTCACGTGGCATATTCCTTTTGACTCTGGTATCAAAAAATCATGGCTTAACTTCATAGTAAAATACTTGGAGGATTATGAGGCGGTTATAATGAGCTGCAAAAAATATGCAGATGAACTGGAAAAATCAGGGTTCAAGGGAAAAGTCTATCAGATATATCCACATTTGGATGAAACCAAATACTTAAAACCCCCCGCCAGCAAAATAAATGAGCTCTGTGAAAAATTTGGCATAAAGGATGATGAAAAAGTTATTCTGGTTGTTGGCAGAGTTGTGCCTGTTAAGGGGCAGGATGTTGTTGTCAAAGCATTACCAAGAATCCTGAAAAGATTCAAGGATGTGAAACTTGTGCTTGCAGGAAACGGCAGTTTCTCAGGCTCAATGAAAGGCGGGCTCGGTCTGATGAAAACGCCTGTATGGAGGGGTGTTTTAGAGTACCTGATAAAAGACCTCGAAGTGGAGAATAATGTGGTATTCACAGGATATCTCCCTCAAGAAGAATTGAATGCAATATATGAAAGGGCTGATTTAACTGTTTTCCCATCACTGAAGGATGGTTTTGGTTTTGTGCCAGTTGAATCATGGCTGCATAAGAAAACGTGCATAATAAGCAAGGGTGCGGGTATATCAGAACTTGTTAAAGAAAACGAAAATGGTTTGCTGTTCACCCCTAAAAAACATGTTGAGCTTTCTGAAAAAATCATGCATCTGCTATCAAAGCCTGAACTATGCTCAAGAATAGGTGAAAAAGGTTTTGGAACTGCTAAAAAATGCTCACTGGAAAATGGTGTGAAATCTGTATCAAACGTTTTCTCAGAGGTACTTGAAAATGTATGACGTGCTTTTTGCTCCCTCAAGAGGAAAATATGTTGGAAAAAAACCAAAGGTTGAATGCTTATTGTGCGCAATAAGGGACAAAAACCCGGATGTGTGGACAAGAAGAATTTATGAGGACAAAAATGTGATGGTTATAATGAACATTTTTCCTTATTCACCAGGGCATGTTCAGGTTGTCCCATCTAGGCATGTTGAAGATTTGAAAGAATTACATGATGATGAATTAGAATACACCCTGGATTTTGTTCAGAGAACCACAGGCTTTGTTAAAAAGATAATGGAGCCTGAGGGCTTCAATATAGGGATTAACCTTGGTAAATCTGGAGCATCAATTTCGCATCTTCATGTGCAGATTGTCCCAAGATATAAAAAGATACCAGAGATTGAGCAGGAAGAAATACATAAAATATACCTAGAAAATGTTGCTCTTCTGAAAAACAAAATAGAAATTGGAGAAACAAAAAAGAATTGTGAATGCTTTAAAAAAAATAAATATGTTCTGAAAAAAAATCCTTTTGTTTACGTTTATGAGAAACCATACAACAGGGGGCATGTTGCTGTTTCACCATTGAAGCATGTGAATGACATTAACCAGTTATCCACATCAGAACTTCTGAGTCTTTTCAAGGAAGTAATAAACGCGAAAAACGCAGTTGAAAACATATATCATCCTGTTGGTTTCAACATAGGAATGAACATCGGAAAAATCCCAAACTCATCCGAGCATCTTCAGCTCCATATTGTCCCACGATACGAACCGGAAACAGGCTTCATGGAGGTAATAGCTGATACGAGGGTTGTTGTGGAATCACTTGAGCAGAGTTATGAGAAAATAAAGGCAGAATACTAATGCCTTTCCCATGTCTTCCATTTTGTAGGACCGTATCTTTCATAACCCTCAATGACTGCTGGCTTCCTTCCACTGTATTCTGCTGCAGTGAGAACATTTTTTCCCAGTTTTTCCCCTGTTTCATAAACCTCATGCAGCAAGTCCCTGTACCTGTAATCCCTTAAAAGATGATGGTCAAGGAGCATTATTTTGAAATCTGTTTTTTCCACAATTTTTTTTAAATTTTTTATTGATTTTTTTAGATTTTCATACGACACTATGTAACCAAGGAGATATGTTGGCGGACCATCAATTACTAGGACATCAGGGTTTTCTTTTATAATCATATCAGCATATTCCTCTATATACGGTCCATCAATGTCTGATGTGAAAAAAATTTTTTCCTTATTTTCTATTATTACACCTACCACAAAACCAAGTTTTGTTCCCATGGTGCCGTGCCACAGAGGTTTTGTGAACCGTATTTTTGTACCTCCAAACTTGGATTCTTCATTGTCTGCATAAAATATTTCATTTCCCTTAACCTGCTCAAGAAAATATTTTGCCCTATTTTTCTGGCTTTTGTTTATGTTTTTCTCAGGATGCTTTATCAAAAGTTTTTTTCCATTGTACAAATTCCCTTCGGGAATATGATGATCATAATGATAGTGCGTTATGATAGCAACATCGCATTCCTTCATTGTTTTTCTTATTTTTCTCTCATATTTATCAACAAGCATCAATCTATTAAATAACGGTATGGGAAATGAATTTGTTTCTATGGCAATCCCCGGGTCTATAACAATTTTCACATCATTTGTTACAATTTTTGTGCACATGCTTTTAATGCCGAATGAGTCAAAAGCAACGAAATCAATCATAGCATCCCTTCCACAATTTTTTGAACATCCTCCGCATAATATATAACATATTATTATTCTGATGTTTTATAATGTTTTGCATAAGATATATTTAGGCGTAAACCATTTGTGATATGATGATAGAAGGAGTCATACCAGCTGGTCTTGCACCCTATCTAATGCCTGTAATCGTAATATTATTCTTCATCGTCATTGGCTACAGTATAAAGTTTTTTATTGACAGTTATGTTATGAAATGGGCTAAAAAAACAAAAACAAAGATAGATGATATTATTGTCAAAGGGATCAGGACACCGTTAATCCTTATTTTCACTGCTGTTGGTGTAAACATGGCACTTCGCTATACCAATATACCATCAGGCATCAAATACTATGTTGATGTTGCTGTTTTTGTTTTTATTGTGTTTGCGGTCACATTTTCTGTTGCAAGAATACTTGTTGGTTTAATGTCCTATTATGGCAGCGCACACAAGGGGATAAAACCTGTTATCCCCATGCTCAACAATGCCACAAAGTTAATAGTGTACCTTATAGGCGTCATGGTTATACTTGACTTTTCAGGTGTTTCCATCACACCGTTACTGGCAACTGTTGGCATCGCAGGTATTGCAGTGGCATTTGCTTTGCAGGAAACACTTTCAAGCTTTTT
>JASEEW010000078.1 GCA_030019485.1 Thermoplasmatales archaeon
TTAAAATAGAAAACCTAACCGATGACTATGTCTGCCTTGCTGTTCAGGGACCAAAATCAATGGAGACACTGCAGAAACTCACAGAATATGACATGGGTAGCATAAAACCATTCTGTGGCGATTATGTGGATTTTGGTAAAACATGTCTTGTTACAGGAACAGGCTACACGGGTGAAAAAGGATATGAGATATTCACAGATAACAATTTTGGAAAAATCATCTGGAAACAGATTCTGGATGCTGGTAAAGAATATGGGTTAAAACCCTGCGGTCTGGGGTGCAGGGACACACTTAGGCTTGAAAAAGGATATTTACTGTCAGGCCAGGATTTCCATGAGGATAGAACACCTCTGGAAACAAACGTTGCCTGGGTTGTGAAATACAATCATGATTTTGCCGGAAAAAAGGCGTTGTTAAAGCAGAAGGAAGAAAAACACGATAACTTGGTCGGCTTCATAACAGAAAAAGGCATTCCTAGATATGGATGCAAAATTAAGAAAAATAGTGAAACAGTCGGAATTGTGACAAGTGGCACAATGTCACCGAGTCTGAGAAAAGGTGTAGGTCTTGGATATGTGAAACCAGAATATAACAATATAGGTGAAAATCTGGATGTTATTATCAGGGATAAAAATGTGAAAGTAGAAATAGTGAAACTACCATTCATATAAAGTAGTTAGTAGCCAGGGATCAGGGGTTAGGGAAAAAGCAACTTTCCCAATGTACTGGCTACTAGTCCCAAACTCCCCAGCCTCGCAGACACATAAATTTAATGCGACTAGTAAACTGGGGAGTTTGCCCTAACTACTAGTCCGAAGGAGGGATAGAAAATGGAAATAAAAAAGGATTTGAAATACACAAAAAGCCATGAATGGCTGAAGGTTGAAGGAGAAAGGGTAAGAATAGGGATTACAAGTTATGCCCAGGAAAAAATGACAGACATAGTGTATGTTGAACTGCCAGAGGTTGGCAAAGAGGTGAAAAAGGGTGACGAACTTGGTGTTCTGGAATCAGTAAAATCTGTATCAGAGTTTTACTCGCCTGTGACTGGAAAGGTTGCGGATGTGAACAAAAACCTGGAAAACTCACCGGACCTGATAAACAGCTCACCATATGATGATGGATGGCTTGTAATAATTGAAGCGAAGGACAAAACAGAAATCAACAATTTTTTGAATGCTGAGGAATATGAAAAGCAGATATCGGAGACGGCATGAACTATATCCCAAATCTTGAGTTTAAGAAAGAAATCCTGAAGGAAATCGGCATAAAAAGTATTGATGAACTGTTTTCTGACATACCTGAATCTGTTAGAACAGCCAGGTTAAATCTTCCTGATGGAAAAACAGAAATGGAAGTAAAAAAAGAGATAACGGGCACACTGAAAAAGAATAAAAGAACATTATCCTTTTTGGGTGGAGGCATATATGACAGCTATATACCATCCGGTGTAAAAGCAATAATCCAAAGGTCAGAGTTTTACACATCATACACACCTTATCAGCCCGAGGTCAGCCAGGGAATGCTACAGGCAATGTTTGAGTACCAGAGCATGATTGCGGAGCTGACAGGGATGGATGCCGCAAACGCATCTTTATATGACTGGGCAACATCTCTTGCTGAGGCAGCACTGATGTGCATGAGGATAACAAGGAAAAATGAGTTTGTTATCCCAAAAAACATTCACTGGGAAAAAAAAAGTGTTCTGAGAAATTATGCAAAATGTGCAAAACTGAAAATAAAGGAAATAGGGTATGATGAAAAAACAGGGGAAATAAATCTTGATGAACTGAAAAGCACTGTTAATGATAATACTGCTGGTGTTTATGTTGAGAACCCGAATTTTTTTGGTGTTTTTGAGGAAAATATAGCTGAGATTAAAAATATTGTTAGAAAAACTCTGCTTGTTGCTGGCGTAAACCCGCTTACGCTTGGAATAATAAAATCTCCTGGTGAATACGGGGCTGATGTTGTTGTTGGTGAAGGTCAAAGTCTTGGCAGTCCAATGAATTTTGGTGGACCCCTGCTCGGATTATTCGCCTGCAAAAAGGAATATGTGCGTCAGATGCCCGGCAGGCTCATAGGAATGACAAAAGACAGTGATGGAAGAATGGCGTTCTGCATGACCCTTCAGACAAGGGAGCAGCATATCAGGAGAGAAAAGGCCGCATCAAACATATGCACAAATGAATCATTGTGCGCATTATCTGCAGTTACTTATCTTTCACTTTTAGGGAGTGATGGTTTGGAAAAAATCGGGAAAGAACTTGTTTCAAAAGCAAAGTTTCTCGCGGATGAAATCAATCAAATCCCGGGTTTCAAAGCCCCATTATTTAATTCCTGTCATTTTAATGAGTTTATTATAAAAACGGAAAAAGATATAAACAGAATTCATAAAAGATTGCTTGAATCAGGGATTGATGCAGGAATAATTTTAAGTCAACATTTCCCTGAACTTGGAGACAGTATGCTTTGTACTGTATCTGAAACGCATTCAAAAGAGGATATGCTTAGATTAATAAATGCGCTGAAAGAGGCGGTAGAATGAAAGTAGTTAGGGGTCAGGAGCCAAAACAAGGAGTTAGAAGTCAGGAGTTAGGATTCAGGTCTTCCCTAACCCCTAACTTCTCTTCCCTAACCCCTAACTTCTCTTCCCTAACCCCTAACTTCTCTTCCCTAACCCCTAACTTCTCTTCCCTAACTACTTGCATGGGGGTGAATCATGTTTAGGCAGGCAAGATATGATGAACCGCTTATATTTGAGATGGGAGGAAAAAATACATCAGAACCTCAGGCAAATAATGTTGTTCCAGAAAAACTTTCAAGGAAAAAACTGCCAAATATACCGAAACTCACTGAGGTTGAGGTTGTGCGTCATTACACACGCCTTTCACAGATGAACTATGGTGTGGACACTGGCTTCTATCCTCTTGGCTCCTGCACAATGAAATACACCCCAAAAATAGTTGAGGAAATCGCAGGCTTTGAAGAGGTAAACACGCATCCGTATCAGGATGAAAGCACTGTTCAGGGCTTGTTAAAAATAATGTATGAGCTTCAGGAAATGCTGAAAGAAATCGGTGGCGTGGATGAGATGACATTGCAGCCTGCGGCTGGCGCACATGGGGAGTTCACAGGACTGCTCATCACAAAAGCATATCATGAATCAAAAAATGAATCAAGAACAGAGGTAATACTTCCTGACACTGCCCATGGAACAAATCCTGCATCTGCACACATGGCAGGATACGATGTCATTGAAATACCATCAGAAAACGGCATGGTCAGCATTAAAGCATTAAAAAATGCGCTATCTGAAAAAACTGCTGTGTTCATGCTCACGAACCCTAACACCCTTGGTATTTTTGAGGAAAACGTTTTTGAGATAGCAGAAATGGTGCATGATGCAGGTGCACTTCTATATTATGATGGGGCAAACCTGAACGCAGTCATGGGAAAGGCACGCCCTGGCGACATGGGCTTTGACATTGTTCACTTCAATCTGCATAAAACATTTTGCACGCCCCATGGCGGCGGAGGGCCTGGTGCAGGTCCTGTTGGGGTAAAAAAATTTCTGGGAAAATTTTTACCTGTACCTGTAGTAGAATATGATGGAAAAAAATATTATTTTAACTATGATAAACCTGATTCTATAGGAAAAATAAAAGGATTCCATGGCAATTTTGCTGTGCTTCTAAAGGCATATGTTTACATTAAACTTCTAGGAGGAAACGGTTTAAAAGACGTGTCTGAAATTGCTGTTCTGAATGCAAACTACATGAAAAAGAAACTGGAAAAATATTTTGAGCTGCCTCATAAAAATCTGAGAAAGCATGAATTTGTGTTATCAGGCTCAAAACTGAAAGAAAAAAATGCAAGAACATTGGATGCAGCAAAAATGCTTCTTGATTACGGCTTGCATGCACCAACGATTTACTTTCCCCTTCTTGTTGATGAAGCAATTATGATCGAGCCTACTGAAACAGAACCAAAATATGAGATGGACAGATTCATAGATGCAATGATAAAAATCTCAGAATCACCATTAAAAAATTATTCACCAAAAAACACATCTGCTGGAAAGGTTGATGAGGCTGGCGCTGCAAAAGATTTGGCACTCAGCTGGAAAATAGTTAAAGAAATGACATCTTAGAACAATCAGAAATACTTCCAGAAACCATCATAATAAAGATATACAAATCAACCTGCTCCAACATTGAGGAATAAATCGCACCACCGTTCTCAGGAAGCATCAAGAGTGTCGGGATTTTCAATAACTTAACTTTGCCATTTGGCCTATTTTCCACTAACAAGGATGCCATAGTACAATTTGTCATTTGAGATTTTTACCTGTTTCACCACCTTAAACTTAGACTTTTATCCTCAAATTTATACACAAAATCACCAAAAATACTCAAAATCTGGGGTGAAACATTACTCAAAATGTGAAATCTGAAACCCTTTTCTGGGTAAACAACAGTTTCTGTCAAATTTATCAGGAATTTTTTGAGTAACTTTGCGTTTTTCACGACAGGATTCTTTGCTAAAAACATTGTCAAATTTATCATGAAATTTGCGAGGAAACAGATGAAAAAGAGACCGATAATACACCATTCATTCCAGTGTCGAATGGGTCTTAACTCCAAACCTTCTTTAAGAGCTCTTATAAATTTCTCAGCCTTATCTTTCTCCTTATACAACCTAAGAATCTTCTCAGGATCAGTATCAACTGAGCTTTCAAGGATAAAGAATCCTTCTGTTCCGTTTACGTAAGGATTGTTTATGCTGAATAGTGTTTTCTGAAGAGATGGTATGAGTTCTACCCATCCTTTATCTGAAGGGATTTTCTCAGTTTTTCTTTTCCTAAGCATCTTATTACCTTTCTCTTTTTGCCTTTTGAATTTCTTTTCCTTGACCTTTATTTGTGTTTCATAAAGCTCAGGGCAGAAAAAAATATAGTTGATCTCATCATCTTCTTTTTTCTTTACACAGTAGTAATGCCTTTCATTCATTTCAAAATACTTTCCTTCCTTAGCCAGGATTTTTCTTTCAAAATATTTTATGTGCCTTTTATACGTTTTAACTTTCTTTGGTTTCAGAGTAAGATAATGATGTTCCATTTTTCTTATTTTTTCTTTGTTTGGTTTTGTATTAGCACCAGCATCAAATATAAGGAGAGAGTTTTTAGGTATTACCTTGGGAACAAGTTTCAGTATTGTTTTCATATGTTTCTTATCCTGAACATTTCCTTTCTGTATGGTTAACGCTGTTGGAATACTGTTTATGCCTGTGGATATACCAAAGTTTACTTGGGGTTTATCAGGTCTTCTATCACGTGAATATCCATGCATTCCAAGTTCTGCTTTATTCCCTTCCAGATACGAGGATGAGAAGTCTATGATCTGTTTTTTATCCACAAGGCCATGTTTTACTATCAGGTCTTGGTATCTGTCAAGAACAACCGGGAAATATTTCCCTACCCTTTCAAGCGTTCTGTATATTGACCGTTCAGCAGGTACGCTCTTTTTCATTCCAAGTTGTTCCATTGCTTCTGAAGGATATGTGTTGGGTATCTGATGTGCAGAGACAGAATGAGTAAGTTTGTTGTATACAAGAAGTTTTATTTGCGGGATGAAATCTCTTGCATTGCCTTCAACGCCCTTGAAGATGCTAGAAAAAACACCGTAAGTTTTTTCTACTTTCTCAATCATTACTATACCGCCTAATGAAAATGCTTTATTGTGTTTCATAAAAAGGAATATTGATGTAAATATCAATATTTCTTTCTCATTAGGCACAAGGTGGCGAAGTCACGTCAATAAATGCTCAGGATTTGGATTAAGCCCGTTTCTTACCTCTTCTCCATCAGGCATGCCGTCTCTATCTGTGTCTGAAGATAATGCGAAGCAGTTATGAGATTTTTCACCCTTTATCACATTACCGTAATCATCAGTTATGTCATAACCATCATATAATCCATCATTATCAACATCAGGATTAAGTGGGTCTAATCCTTTCTTCTCAATCAAGATATAATCAACCTGCACAATAGTCCCTGAAGCTGTGGAAACAGAAAGATTATAGCATCCAATAGTGAGATAAAGATTAGAATAAGCAGAATAACTATTCCACTTATCAGAAATAGATGAAACAAAGGTAGAAGAACCAGATTTCTCAGGAATAACAACACCCATAGAATAACCAGTTCCCTTGAATCTAACATAAACAAAGAAATTATAACTGCCGTTCCACCTGACATTAAAGGGAATCTTTAATGTTTTTCCATCCAAATGAACCGCACTATTATCAGAACTGATGAAATAGTTATCACTAAACACCACACTATTATCAAAATAGTATTCAGCCTGGATTTTCTCATAGGTGTACCAGTTGTTTATCTCATCTTTATCCGATATTTTATCGCCATCCGTGTCCCAGTTTGTTGGATTTGTGCCATTCCACCAAATACCATGTGTTGAGAACGCCCAACCCAATGGGAGGGAATATGTGTATTCCTCATAATTTGTTAAACCATCATTATCACTATCTATAGTAGCATCAGCCTTGATTGGATTCAAATCATACCTAACCTCCCAGGCATCAGGCATATTATCATCATCTGAATCCCATCCATCTGCACCTGTGGGTATGGTATGATGAATAAACTCATCAACATTGGGTAACTCATCATTATCTGGGTCAGTGTAAGCATCAAACACAATGGGATTAAGGCGGTTTTCGATTTCCCCTTTGTCAAGCATGTTGCCTGATTTATCTGATGATAATAACTCATTGGCTGAGGCGGGTGTTCCAACAGCCAAAGAAACTGTAAGAAGAATGAAGGCACAAAGGAATGCTAAGGATTTTTTTAAGAAATTTTTATACATAATTGTATTAACTCCTAACTTTCTTTTTGAGATTCCTTATAGGATTGAAACTGGTTATAAATTTTATCAAGAATTTCTTTGTTAACTACTCTGAGTAAGAGTTTTTTCTTATCATTTTTAAGGAACAATTTTAGTTGAGGTGCATACTTAGGATTGCCTACCCTAATGATTTTCTTAATATTATCCCAAGGGATAGTTATATCTCTTTTTTTATACTTCAAACGTAAATTTGTCTCTGATATACTTACTTTGATAGGTATATGGTAAATATGGTCTATAATCACACTAGCCATGCCACCACCCACAAATAAAAAGTAAACTATAGAGGGCCATGAGGGGGAAAAGCGATTTATGGTGAGCAGCAAAATAATGACATAGGAGATGACAACTGCGGGTATTCCAACAAACACTAAACCTCTTAGTTTACTGATATATTGAGAATTCCTCAAAACTTCATTATACATTTTTACATCTCCTGAAGTTTTGAAACACCAAGATATAATGCTATGCCTCCACAAACAATTCCTGTAATGGGAATAGCCGCTTGTAATCCCCATCCTAAAATAATTAACCCTGCAAATGATGATACAAGCCCAATTCCTGCCAGTGCCAAGCCAAACAGCATTATATTATACTTAGCACTCTGAGGATGATACATATCTACCCTTCCAGCAGCAATAGTAGTAAATATCACCGCAATTATCGCAACCAATGCACCCATCGCCCCAGTTCCATCAGTCAATGCTAATGTGCACGCACCCATTATTAGAGAAATAAATGTTAGGGAAAGCTGTATCACTTCCCACTTGGTTTCCTCAGTATTACTTTTCGCCTCACTACCCACCACATTGCTTATCTCATCACTCCCCATATCCGCAGAGAACAGACTCTCATACTGACTTGCATCAGGGTTACTACCAGCAATAGCCATCATAATAATATTACTAACAAAATCTGTAACCTGATCTAACAGATCACTTATAACATCCATCAACGGCTTAATCAAGTCTGTTACCCATTTTATTGTATCAAGCACAGGTTTTACTATACAATACGCTGGACCAAAAATGGCCTTCTCAATTCTTTCCGTAGCCTTTCCTACATCAAAACCACCCCCTTTCTCCTGTGCAGATACGTACTCCTCAAAACCGATAGCTATAGCATTACAAATACCCCCAACCCAACTATCCATCGCATTCACAATCGGACTAAGCACATAATCAAGTCCTGCCCGGATAGCACCCCATATCCAATCAACAAACCAATTAATCGCATTCACAATCGCACTCACAATAACCTCACATGCCTTCTCAATATAACCCCAAGCAGTCTCAACAATACACTTCTGAACCTCTGCAAGATAAACAAGACCATCCTGAACCATGTTAATAGCCTTTTTACCTGTCTCAACAACAATCTCACCAACCTTCACACCCAGTTCAACCACAGAACCAATAAC
>JASEEW010000079.1 GCA_030019485.1 Thermoplasmatales archaeon
TTCAATAGAGGTTAAAGAGCCGCCGAAGGTGAAAACAATAACTATAAGTGGTGATGGCGAGGTGCGAACCATCGATACCAATGATGCCATCGAGCTCATTGTGGAGGGGAATGGTTGCACCGTGACGGTCACGAACTGTGCAAAAATTACAAAAATCCAAGTAGATGGAAATGGCAACGTCATTTCTGTGACTGTTGATGTCACTATAGATGCTGTTATATTGAATGGAGACGGTAATGTGATAAACCTGCCCAACTCTCCTGGTACTTTGACTGATAACGGCGAGGGTAATGTAGTCAGTGTATCTGAAGGAATGCCAGCCGAGGAGGAAACAGGCTCTTATCATTATGAGAATGATGGCACAGTAACAGGCTCAAGTCCCTGCAGGGTTTTAATAACCGGGGAGACGGAGCCGTTCCCGGTGGAGGCGGGTGCAAAAAGGTTCGTTGTAACAGTGAGTTCAGACAAGGACATAGACCTATACATAGAAGACCCTAATGGTGATATAGTTGAGTCTTCTGCTACTGCCGAGACTACAGAAACAATAGAAATAACAAATCCTTCCCCGGCTGGTGAATGGAATGCATGGATAACGCTTTGGAGCATGGTTCACAGACCCTTTAACTCTGCAGATTATCACATAGTCATAGATGTTTACTATGAGTAATGAAAGAACGCCTCTTGGAATAGAAGGAGCGCCAACAACAAAGGCATCACCTGTTGGTATTGCTATCCTTGTTATTATCATAGCTTTAGCCTGCATTGCTGTTTATTATTATTCACCAGGATTATATGAATCTAAGAATGGAGAAGAGCAAGAGATTGCTGGAACATTTAATGATGTTTATTCAGAGCAGACAGTTGATTCAGATGGAGATGAACATTATGATTATCTAAACATTAGTGTTGGTATAAATGTCTCTGCATCTGAAAAATACTCGGTTGATGGCTCTTTATATGTTGGGGATAATACATTATATTCCTCAAACACAGTATCTCTATCTGCAGGTGAACAGGCAATCGTTCTTTCATTCAAAGGCTTAGATATTTACTTGCATAGATTTAACAGCTCCTACCAACTTAGAGACCTAACATTAAGAGTTATTAAAGGGAATGCCTCATTTAAGCTTGATAGCAGGGATTATGCATACAACACATCATTTTATAACTACACAGCTTTTCAGAACAGGTATCATATATGTTATCCCGGCACAATTGAAGGTTCCTCATCAAATACAACCCTTAAATCTGATGATTATTCATTTGATGTAAAAGAAACTGTAGCATGGGTTAATGTCACAGTAGATTATGCAATAGTCAAATCCCCTTCCTGGGATGATTCAAGAGTAGACATTTACCTTTACTGGTATGATGAAGAGAATGATTCCGTTGTCGAGGTTCAATCTGAGAAGAGCAATGAAAACCCAAAAGCAATAACCCTAAGCACTCAGGACATCGTAGGTTATGGGAAGTGGGTTGTGGTTGTACATCACTACAACGATGATGTCGATGTACCCCCAAACACAGCATCCTACACATTAACAATTGATGTTGTTTACGAATGATATTTATGATGAAAAAAAGAAGGCGGGAAAGAGTTTACTTGATTTAAAACCTTCTGACTGGGGTGAAGGAACAGAAAACACCAGTGAGGAGATTGACAGCGTACTTTATGGTGATTTAATCAGCTAATCTTGTACCTCAGTAAAGCAGCAACCCCTCCAAGCCCTTCAAGTTTTTTACCGGATTCATGAACAGTTGAAATAATCATGAATTTTGAAGACGTTTTTTTTGCTTTCTCAAGGAGCTCATCTGCTTTTTTTGTTCTGACAAGTTTGTCTGTAACAAGCAGGGTTTCCACCGCGCCGGTGTCCAATGCGTTTTTTACTTCATCAAAACCGTATGCAGAGTTTCCATTTTTTGCTATCTCCTCAAAAAGGGACTCAACAATTTTTGTTTCAACTGATACCCTTGTGTTCTCAACAAATTTTGTTACACCCTTTTTCAAAACCTCATGAATACCGTTCATGCCTGCATTCCCGGTGCCCATAACAGCAACATCCTTGAGAAGTTCTGGTTTTTTTTCCTTGACAAAAGAGTAAAACTCCTCCTTTGCAAAACCAGGACCAACTATTACTATTGGTCCTTTTTTTATCTGCTCCACCATTGTCAGGATTCTTGAGTAAAAATTGTTCTTTTCATTTTTGTCTGTTTTATACTGCTTACCAGAAATATGTGATGCAATGCTTCCAATGTTTTCAACACCATACTGCCTGAGCAAAGCAAATGTTGCTTCATCATAGTCAATGGAGAGAAATGTTAGAGTCGGTCTTTTTGTTTCCTCAACAGCCTCTTTTATCCTGCTGAGATGATGCTCTTTCCACTCCTTTAATATGGAAACATTATCCTCCACTGTGAGGTTTAATGTGTGGTATGAGCCAACATCGGTACCGTTCTCAATAACGCCATGTATTCTCAGCCTGTCAGAAAACTCATGGAACTCAACATCTGTTACCCTGATACCAAGGCGCATTGTTTTTCTTTCAACCTTCTCAGGTCTTAACTTGTCAGTTTTTTTCTCAACTTTCCTGTGAGTGAGAGCAAAAACAAGATCGTTTTTCTCCACGATATTGTACATGTGCCACAAATCATCAAGGTTTTCCATAAGCAGCCTTATTTCACCTTTTTTCCTGTCCTGATGAAGAACGCGCATAAATAGGAAAAATGATTACAGGATTATAAAGGTATAAGGTGTAAGGTTTAAGGTGTAAGTGGATTAAACCCGCTTCCAACAATTGGTATTTTTTTACCACAGGATGGGCATCTGCCATTCTTCAGATTTATTTTTTTAACATCAAATGAGTATCTTTTTATCAGCAGTGTTTCACAGTTCGGGCAGTATGTGTTCTCATATTCATGCCCTGGGACATTTCCAATGTAAACATATTTCATCCCAAAATCAGATGCCCAGCTTCTCATTTTCTCAAGTGTTGATACAGGTGTGGGTTTTTTATCAAGCATCTTGTAGCAGGGGTAAAAACGTGTGAAATGCCATGGAATCTCAGAAGACAGGGGCTTAAGGAAGTCTGCAAACATCCTAACGGTATCCCTGTTATCGTTTTCATCTGGTATAACCAGGGTGATAATCTCTAGATGCATTTTTGTTTTGTAAAAATTTGAGATGCATTCAAGAACATTCTCCAGTTTAATATTCCCGCATATTTTTTTGTAATGTGAGTTATCGCCTTTTAAATCAATTCTCACAGCATCAAGGAAATCTGCTGATTTCTTTACTGCCCCTGGCGTCATGTAACCGTTTGTAACAAAGCAGTTTTTCAAATTATTTTTTCTGGCGATAATCCCAGTATCGTAGCAGTATTCAAAAAAAACTGTTGGCTCTGTGAATGTGTAAGAAATGCCAATTGTGTCGTAGTCCTTTGCCATCTGAACAATTTTCTCAGGCGGGACATCAAAATCTGGTACTGCTCCTAGTTTTGCCTGGGATACATCATAGTTTTGACAGTGCGGGCAATGAAAATTGCATCCAACTGTTGAGAAAGAAAACCATTTCGACCCTGGGTAATAATGGAAGAAAGGCTTCTTTTCTATTGGATTAATGGAATAGGTTGCGAGCCTGCTATAAACAAGGGAATAAAGTTTCCCATCAATGTTTTTTCTAACATTGCAGAAACCTGTTTTATTAGTATCAATCAAACATCTGCGATAGCATAAATTGCATTTCACCTTACCATTAATTTTCTCATAAAGCATTGCCTGTTTCATCAATATTATTTAATATCTACTAACTTATTACCTTTTTGATGAAACTTTCAACAGAAATCTCAGGGTTGAAAATGAGGAACCCTACAGTGCTTGCCTCTGGCGTACTTGGTGAAACAGGGGAAAGCCTTTTAAATGTAGCAAGAAACGGCGCAGGTGCAGTAACAACAAAATCAATAGGAATAAAGCCAAAAAAAGGAAATAAAAACCCCACTGTTCTGGAAACTGAGCATGGGTTAATTAATGCAGTAGGACTTGCGAACCCAGGGATAGATGAGTATGAGAACGAAATAAAAATCGCGTTAAAATCAAAAATCCCTGTTATAGGCAGCATTTTCGGGAAGGATAAAAAGGAGTTTGTATATCTCGCAAAAAAAATGGGATCCTTTGGCGTATCCGCAGTTGAGTTAAACCTGAGCTGCCCTCATGCAAAGGGATACGGTATTGAAATTGGTGATGACAAAAAACTTGTTTATGACATTGTAAAAAATTTGAAAAAATCTGTTGATATACCTGTTTTTGTGAAAATATCAGTACATACAAACATTGTATCATTAGCAAAAAATATTGAGTCTGCAAAAGCAGACGCTATAGTAGCAGTAAATTCTTTGAAAGGAATGAAAATTGATTTAGACTTAAGAATGCCTGTTTTGTCCAATAAAATTGGTGGTTATTCAGGTCCTGGGATAAAACCTGTTGGTGTGCGCACTGTTTATGAGATTGCCTCCAGTGTTAAAATACCAGTGATCGGGTGCGGGGGAATAATGAATGGTGAGGACGCAGTTGAGTATATGATGGCTGGCGCTTCTGCTGTTCAAATAGGCTCAGGTGTTTATTACAGGGGTGTTGATGTTTTCAGAAAAATATGCAAAGAGATAAAAACATGGATGAAGAAAAACAGTTATAAAAAAATTGATGAGATTGTTGGAATAGGGTTGAGATGAATAAAAAAGAATTCAGGGAAAAGGTTAGGAAGCTCAGGGAGAAGGAGCTGGTAAGGGATGCATTATTACTAAAGGATAGAAAACCAGAAGAATCTTTGAATACCATGTTTGATCTTTGCAGGTTTGCTGAGAAAATAAACAGGATGAAAAAATGAGAAGTTTAGAAGATGTAGTTAAGGAAATTTCAAAAATACTAAATAAAAATAAAATAGGGTATGCAATAGTGGGAGCGGTTGCTGTTTGCTCATGGGGAAACATAAGGACAACGCGGGATGTTGATATAATCATGATGATAAATGCTGACAGTATAGAGAAAGTGATAAAAATGTGTAAAGAAAAGGGTTTTTCATTAAGCAAAGCAGATGTTGAGGATGCATTAAAGGAAAAAACCCATTTCACAATCTTTGACAATTTATCTGATTACCATGTTGATGCAACTGGTGCCTATAATGAAAACAACCTTCAAACAATAAAAAACAGGAAAAAAATAAAAATAAATGGGATTACATGCTACATTGCATCTCCTGAGGATACAATCGCAAGCAAACTTCTTTTTGGCTCAGAACAGGACATAAAGGATGCTGAAGGCATATATGTGCGTCACTCAGGAAAACTAAACATGGATTATCTTGAAAGCAGATGCAGAAACTTGGGTGTTTACAATGAATTTTTGAAGATGAAAAAAAGGGTTGAGGAAATTGAGAACGAATTATCCAAAAATCGTAGAAATTGCTGAGACAAAGTCTGAAGCAAAGGACATTAAAACATTTAGATTTAGATATAATAAAAAAGTATCTACAGGGCAGTTTTTCATGGTATGGATACCAGGCATTGATGAGATACCAATGAGTGCATCCTACACAGATAATTTTAAGGGTGTTACTGTTGAAAAAATTGGTGAGGCAACCTCCGCATTGTTTAAAATGAAAAAAGGGGATAAAATAGGTATAAGAGGACCTTATGGTAATGGTTTCAAAACACCTAAAGACAGGGTGTTGTTTGTTGCAGGGGGAACAGGAATTATACCAGTTGCATCCTTGGCTGAGAAAATAAAAAAGAAAAATTCTTTGATAGTTTTTGGTGCAAAAACAAAAAAAGAGTTGTTTTTCATTAAGAGAATAAAAAAATCCTGTTCAAAACTTTTGATTTCAACAGATGATGGATCATTTGGTTATCATGGTTTTGCATCAGACTTGGCAAAAAAAGTTTTGGAAAAAGAAAAATTTAATCAAATTATAACATGTGGTCCTGAAATCATGATGAAAAAAATCCTTGATCTTGGATTAGAATATAAAATACCTGTTCAGGCATCATTGGAAAGATACATGAAATGCGGCATTGGAATATGTGACAGCTGCGCAATAAACGGCTACCATGTATGCAGGGACGGACCTGTTTTTGATGACAGAACACTGAGGAAAATGAGGGATTTTGGGAAATTTAAGAGGGATGCGAGTGGGAGGAGGGTAAGAATATAGTTTATCTTAGCATTCCCTTTGCACCACATTTTAGGCAGATGATTTCTAAAGGTCTTTTTAGTGATGTGACTTGCATGGTATGTCCGCACTTATAGCATTTAACCTGTTGAGTTGGTGTAGGAGGCGCTGGTATTTTCGGCTGGGCTGGAAGCACATAACCTTGTTGAGTCACTCTCAACATAGGCAAAATCTCATCCTTTAGGAAACGTGTTGATGCTATTGATACATAAACATCTAATGCGATAGCTGCTGGTATAAAAAATAAGAAACACAGGAAGAAAATAACAAATCCAGAAGGAGGAAATGTGTAACCATACTTAACTAAAATTTCATTTTCTTTTTGCTTAAAATACAATTTTATGCCTCTCCACATACCTTTTTCTATCACAAACATGCGTTTCTTAAAATTAAAATTGATTTTGCAATCAGGTTTTTCTCTTCTGATTTTTTCATCAACATTATGACATAATATCCCAATATCTGTCATAGGCAATTTTAAAACAGTTTTCTTCCTTAAAAGTAGAATAGCAACCGCTATTATCATAATTACAAATACTATAAACCCAATAAAACATACCGTACCCCAGTCAATCGTGGACATATCAACCATTTTTCTCACTCTGCTTCCTGCTTTCCCTTTCCAAGCCTTTTGTAAATATTTTTTCTATGCCCTAATCTCATAACTCATTCTACATCAAACTCGTTCATCATTTCTTCGTGGGTTACATACTCAGTTTTCATTCTTTCCCTTGCTTCTTTAACCCGGGATATGATTTCCTCACGTAGCTCAGGCTCTGAAAATATTATTTTTTTCATCTCAGCAATCTCTCTTTTGAGCATTTCCAGGTCCTCATGAATCATCTCTAATGTCACTGCCATGTTGATTCCTATGTTCTTTTCGCTATTTAACACTTGTGATTTTTTCTGGTGAAAAATAAATATAGATTCAAAAGCATTCAGATTTGATAAATATGAAAATCCTTGTTCTCGGCTCAGGCAAAATGGGTTCTGCAGTACTGTTTGATTTGATGAAAAGCAAAGTGGAGGCAGGTGTTGCTGATGTAAATTTTGTGTCTGCAAAAAATGTTGCGGAAAAATACAATGCAGCAGCAATTAAAATGGATGTGAAAAACAGTGACAGACTGGTAAAAATTATGAAAAAATATGATGCTGTTATATCTGCTGTTCCATATTTTTTAAATTACGGGCTTGCAAAATCTGCTGTTAAGGCAAAAACAAACTTTTGTGACCTTGGAGGGAACACAGAAATAGTTGAGTCAGAATTGAAACTTCATGAGAAGGTAAAAAAGGTGGGTGTAACCATAGTGCCTGACTGTGGTCTTTCACCAGGCCTCACAAACATTCTCGCAGGTTTGGGATACAGGAAAATTAACAACCCTGTTGAGATTCATTCAAGGGTTGGCGGGCTTCCCCTGAAACCAGAGCCGCCATTAAACTATGGCCTGTTTTTTTCTGCTGAAGGATTAATAAACGAGTACACAGGGAAGTGCAGGATAATAAAAAACGGAAGAACAGCAGAGGTTGATGCTTTAACAGAACTTGAGGAAATATCTTTCCCAAGTTTCGGGAAACTTGAATGCTTCCATACATCAGGGAGCAGCTCAACGCTTCCGAAAACATTTAAAAACAAAATCATGGAACTGGATGATAAAACAATAAGGTATCCCGGGCACTGCGAGTTAATAAAGGCAATGATGGATATGGGTTTTGCATCCGAGAAGCAGGTAAAAGTGGGAGAAAGAAAAATAAAACCAAGGGAGCTTTTTGCTTGTCTTCTGGAAAAACATTTAAAACCCTGCAAGGATGTCGTGCTACTAAGGGTAAGCATTGCTGGTAAAAAAGAAAAAATAGAATACGAGTTAATAGATTACTATGATGAGGAAAACAAAATGAGCGCGATGATGAGAACAACAGGTTATCCTGCATCAATAATAACGCAAATGATGGTAAACAATGAGGTAGAAAAAGGTGCT
>JASEEW010000080.1 GCA_030019485.1 Thermoplasmatales archaeon
AGTGGAAATTCTATTGATGGAAATGGGTATACAGGTGGATCGTGACACGGTGAAAAGATGGGTGATACTATTTAAGAGACGGGTCATAAAGTCTGCGGGAATATGGGCTGACAAAAAGCCTCTGGGAGTTAATATGCTTCACCTTCTTTTTGGTGTAGAAAACGTTAAGAAATTACTGGAGAAACACCCAAATCTTAAACCCACAGGGGTTGCAGATGAAACATATCCCTGCATTAAAGGGTCTAAGAAAAAATTAAAAAAAAGAATAGAGAAAGGAAAAGAAAAGGGGGAAAACCATTAAAATATGGTGAAAGTGTAACACTCGGACTATCATATATCCCTGAGATCAAAGCATATGGTTCTCTTATCTTCTCTAAATTTCCATTTAACAGTATTCTTGCTACGGCTCTTCTAAGCCCATTGATCGGTGTTCTTATGTTGTGCACAGATGGTCATAAAGCATACAATGTAGCTGAACACATACGATGTTTAGTCCATCTTGCAAAAAAATAATGCAAAACATGATCAGACTTTAAAAGCCCTTGTTGACCAGGGTGCTGATGAAGATACCATTACACAATATCTTAGCGAATGCTATCATGAACTAAAGGAAAAAACTATCAGTATCTTAAAAGAAAAATATCCTGAGTTAGTTGATTCAAATGGGAATTTCACAGGAGCGGTTAATACCAATGCTATGGAGGGTGGGAATTTTAGAGTAAAATGGAAATTGAGAGTATCTTACTCAAATTTAGAAGGCTATTATGGCAGAACCATTCTTGCATTAATTAATGATTCCATGCATACGTTTAATGGTGGAAGACCTGTAGAAAGTTTCGCTAACAATTTTAGTAATCTGACATTCAGGAATATCATGAACGTGGATGATAATCAACAAAATAGACATGTGATGGTTAGAAGTTATGATTGTAACAAAATGGAATGGTATGAACACCCTGTATCATTGGAAATTTATCAGCAATCGTTATCGAATTTATAGAACGAACCCCCCTGTTACGGTCATATGCTCTCTGTTGCCAAGTTAATCTGTGAACTCTAATATTTATGCAATCTTGGACTCCTAGATGTTTTATTTGATGAATAAAATAGAAGACATTGCGTTTATCTTATCAACATATCAGATTCTACAGATGCATGTCTGGGATAGACCTCGCATTTCTACACCACCCTCCCTATATGAGCCTACTTCACATTAATCCTTAGATACTTTGTGTCCTTATCCACTTCCTCAAGCACAGACTCAACGCTTATCCTTATCCTATCGCTCAAGCCAACCTGCGAAACACCCCCTCCTCCTCTTTTTTTCGTGGTGGGAGCGGAATGAGGGCATCATCCCTCTGGGATGACCCCGAAATGGAGCGCCATCGAATAAAATACCAAATGTGGTGCGGTCAGTGAAAAGCGAGGCGCGCATCGGACAGATAACTGCGCATCATCGTTATCACATCAACGCTTGTTCCTCACCTGCGGTACCTAATAGGGTTAAACAGTAATAGATTTGAAGCCGGCTTTGGTATAGCCTAATATTAGACTAAGACTGGATTTGGTGCGAGGTGATAACGAGGTGATAACGAAGAGATGAAAGAGCAGTTACGGAGTCTTTACCTACCAGAAGCAGATTTTTCCCTTTAAACTACACTGGATTTAAAGCGGATTTGAACTGGACGAAAAGAAACTAAACATCTCTGCGAGATATTAACATTTTCAGTCCACCGTGAGCGTCTTGCTCAGATTTCTTGGGAAGTCAGGGTTTATGCCCTTGTTCACACTCCAATGATATGCCAGTAATTGCAGCGGTATAATGTTCAGGATTGGCGCAATCAAAGAAAGGGTTGTTGGAACTGGTATGTAATCTGTTGAGTTTTCCCTGAGACTTTTGCATTCCTCAGCAATGGTTATCACCCTCCCACCGCGGCATGACACCTCATTCATGTGTGATATTATCATGTGCGCATCCTCAGGCAGTGTTACATATATCACAGGATAGTTTTCGTTGATGATTGCTAAGGGTCCATGCTTGAATTCTGATGAGTACATGCCTTCGCAGTGCGCGTAGGTGATTTCCTTTATTTTCAGCGCTCCCTCAAGTGTAGCACCATGGCACAGTCCGTAGCCGAGGCAGTAAATATCCTCAACATCAACCAGTTTTTTTGCCAGTTTTTCACATTCCCTTTTTGTCATTTTTATGGATGCATCAAGAAGAAACGGCAGTTTTTCCATCTCTTTCTTTATCTCATTTGTCTTCCTCCTGCTCAGCGCGTTGTTTTTTTCAGCAATCCTGAGTGCCAGGTAAAGCAGCAGCACAACCTGGTTTAGAAATGTTTTTGTTGCAGGAACACTGACTTCAAGGTCGCATGCCAGTGGCAGATAGGCATCACTGCTGAGCATGAGTGTGGAGCCAAGTACATTTAGAACCCCGAGTATTTTTCCGCGCTCTGTTTTTCTGCAGTAATTCACAACATTTATGATGTCTTTTGTTTCACCGCTCTGGGAGACACATATAATTGCTGTTTTGTCTGTGATTGCGTTGCCGAAAGAATCAATAAATGCGCCCGCAACAACAGGTGTTACTGGTATGTGGGCTATTTTGTTGAAATAATATGCACTGCTGACGCAGGCATTGTAGCTCGAGCCGCTGCCAACAAGATAAACCTGGTCTGCCTCTTCAACATATTCCAAGAACCTGTCAATAAACACAGATTCATCCATTATTTTTAGCAGTGTTCTAACAGTTTCAGGCTGCTCATATATCTCCTTAAGCATGTAGTGTTTGAACCCTCCCTTTGATGCAGACTCAATGTTAAGGTCACTTTTTTCGACTCCTCTCTTTATCTCTGCACAGTTCTCTATGTTAAATATTTTATAATCATCAAATGTGAACTCAGCAAACTCCCCATCCTTTAATGGGACAATCTGTCTTGTAAGCGGAAGAACTGACGGCAGGTCGGATGAGCAGCAGATAAACCCCCTGCCAACACCGAGGTAAAGACTGCTTCCCATTTTTACTGTATACAATTTATTTTCCTGTTTGTCCATAAGCACATAGGCATAGTCACCATGCAGAACCTTTGCGGACTCCATTATTGCCTTCTTTTTATCCTTTGTTTTATTAAAACACTTCTCAATGACATGTACAAGGGTTTCACCATCATTCCATCCCAGGATGCTGTGTCCTTCACTGATGAGGCTTTTTCTAAGCTGGGCGTTGTTCACAATGTTCCCGTTGTGCGCCCCAACAAAACGATCGTTGCAGTCAGAATACGGCTGGGCGTTAAGTTTTGATGGTCTGCCGAATGTTGCCCATCTCAGCTGGATGATTCCCCTGTCCCCTGTCATTTGTCTTAGCTTATACTCCCTTGCAACCTTTTTTATTGTGCCGACATCCTTTCTCAAATCAATCCTGCTGTTATCAATTGTTGCAGCCCCAACAGAATCATAGCCCCTGTAAACAAGCCTTTTACCTGCATCAATTAGAATACTGCCAAGGTTCTTTTTCCTGTCCTTGAACACTATGCCGAAAATGCCGCACATAGAAATTGATAATGGTATCTTGGTTTAAAAACATTGGGTTTACATTCCTCGTTTTTCACTGTAATTTCTTACCCATTACTTCCATTTATCACTGTACCTTATTTCATCAAAAATGCACTCAACATATTCTGGGTTAATTGTTTTCCTGTATTTGCAGTGCTTGCATCCCTCTGCGGAAACTATCATGCTTGAGCCGGGACAGAATATTTTTCCATCACTTATTTGAACCTTCATCATAGGAGCGTCATTGTTTCCTGATGTATTTAAACATATCTAAATATTCTACTATTTTTTTGGTAGCTACAATAATATTAATATGGATGAGGGTTATTCACACTTAATGATAGAAGAGGCATTAAACAGTTTAAAAAAAGGTAAATTTGTTCTGGTGTATGACGCAGATGGAAGAGAAGAAGAAACAGATTTTGTTGTTGCATCCGAGTTTGTTAACCCAGAAAAGATAAAATCTATGAGAAAAAATGGCGGCGGTCTAATATGTGCTACTGTTTATCATCCTGTTGCAAAGAAGCTGGGGCTTCCTTTTCTGGTTGAAATCTTTGATAGAAGCAGCTCTTTTTATGGGGTTCTGAAGGTTTTGAAAGCTGATGACATACCCTATGATTCCAAATCCTCTTTTTCGTTAACCATCAACCATAGGAGAACATTCACGGGCATAACAGATGTTGACAGGGCATTAACAATTTCAGAGTTTGCAAAGATGATAAAAAACTATGGGGACAGGGATGATGGTGTAATAATTCATGAGTTTGGCAAAAACTTCAGATCCCCGGGCCATGTGGCTCTGCTCTGCACATCAAAGGAGTTACTTAAAAGCAGGAGGGGGCACACTGAGCTTAGTACTGCGCTCCTGCTCATGGCTGGGCTGACACCATCTGCAGCAATCTGCGAGATGATAGGAGATGACGGCAGGGCGTTATCTAAAAATGAGGCGAAAAAATATGCTGAAAAAAATGGTTTGGTGTTTCTTGAAGGAAAAGAAATCCTGGGGGCATGGAGCTCATGGTCAGGGTAATGGCATCAGGTGTTTTTGACATACTGCATCCAGGGCATATATATTACCTTCAGGAAGCAAAAAAACTTGGTGACGAACTCGTGGTTGTTGTTGCAAAGGATTCCACTGTCAGGCAGCAGAAACATGAACCTATAACGTCTGAAGACATGAGACTCGCCATGGTTAAAGCATTGAAGCCTGTTGACAAGGCGGTGCTTGGATATGAGAACGACAGATACAGGATTGTTGAGGAACTCAAACCAGATATCATCGCTGTTGGCTATGACCAAAACCATGATGAGGAGAAAATCAAAAACGATTTAAAAAAGAGGGGATTAAATATTAAGGTTGTGAGGATGCCTGAGCTTGCCCTTGATTTAAGCGGTACAAGGAAAATCATCAGAAAAATCATTGACTGGTACTCTTTTCAGAAAAAAATGGGGAAAGTGGAAAAATGAAAAAAATAGGCATGGCTGACACAACATTCGCCAGGTATGACATGGCAAAATCCGCAATTGATGAAATAAAAAAAACAGGCACAGGATTTAAAATCGTTAGATACACTGTTCCAGGGGTAAAGGATTTACCTGCTGCTGTTAAAAAACTTTTTGAAAAAGAAAAATGCGACATAGTTATGGCTTTTGGAATGCCTGGGAAAGAAAATGTGGATAAAACATGCGCTCATGAGGCATCCCTTGGACTGATTCAGGTTCAGCTTCTCACAAACAAACACATTGTTGAGGTTTTCGTTCATGAGAATGAGGCAAAAAATGATAAAGAACTAGCGTTTCTTGCTGACAGAAGATCCAGGGAGCATGCTGTTAACTGCTACAACATGATATTCAAACCAGGAATCCTGAGAAAAAATGCTGGAAAAGGATTACGTCAGGGTTTTGAGGATGCAGGAGCATTGCGTGAGAGTAGATAGGAATTAGTAGTTAGGGATTAGGGAGGCGAGAGAAAAACCCTATTCCCTAGTCCCTGGCTACTGACTACTAAACAGAAGGAGGAATGAGAAAATGGTAGAAAACATGAAAATAGGCATTGTCGTATCAGAGTTCAACTTTGATATAACAATGATGATGCTGGAGAGGGCGAAAGAGCACGCAACATTTTTGGGTGCAAATGTGGAAAAAGTGGTGAATGTGCCAGGCGTGTTTGATATGCCTCTGGCTGTGAAAAAACTGCTGGAGAAAAAAGGAATAGATGGCGTTGTAACGCTCGGTGCTGTGATAGAGGGCGAAACAGAGCATGATGAAATTGTAATCCAGCATGCCGCCAGGAAAATCACTGACCTTGCTTTGGAGTACAGCAAACCGGTAAGTCTTGGAATAACAGGTCCTGGCATGTCGCGCCTTCAGGCTGAGGAAAGAATAGAAAGGGCAAAGAATGCTGTTGAGTCTGTTGTGAAAATGCACAGAAGAATGAAAGAGCTCTGATGCTTGTCTTATTTGATCTGGACGGAACAATAATAGATTCAAAGACAACAATATTAAAGTGTTTAAATATTCTGCTAGAGAAATACAACACATCATATTCTATGGATGAACTCAGACCCCTGATTGGCAAGCCTCTGGAAGAGATTATAAAAAGAAAGGTTGGCTCTGAGAAACTTGCAAAAGAACTGAGGATGAAGTACAGGGAAATATATGTGAAAAACTATCTTGACGGAACAAAAATTCATGATGGTGTTGAAGAACTCCTCATGGAATTAAGGAAAAGAAAAATCAAAACAGGTATAATTACATCAAAGCTTGGTGATGTAGCAAGGAGTTTTTTAAAGGATTTAAAAATATCTCGTTTGTTTGACGTAATTGTCGGTGAAGACGATTCTGAAATGAAACCATCCCCCGCTCCTGTTATCCATGCATGCAAAATCTTGAAGGAAAAACCTGAAAACTGCGTCATAGTTGGTGATTCTGAGGACGACATTATAGCTGGTAAAAATGCGGGCGCAAAAACAATAGCCGTACTCTGGGGATACAGAAACAGGAAACAGCTTGAGAATGTAAACCCTGATTATGTTGTTGAGTCTGTGGGACAACTTAAAAACGCACTTTTTGTTTTATCAGACATAGAAAAAGAGCCTGAAGCAAAGAGAGAGTATATAGAAAGATTAGAAAAAACAAGAAAAGGAAAATTTATCAGGGTAGAAGATTTTGCTAAAAGGTTGTAAGAATCCTGTATTACGCGCATCATGATAAAATCTATTTTCCCTAACTACTAACTCCTGGCTACTGACTACTTTCTGTGCTCTATCCTTTTTGAGCCGTCATAATAGTAGTATCCGCATTTGTTGCATTTCACATAACCGCTTTCAAAAAATTTTAGGTCATCTGAACTGCATCTTCTGCAAACTGTTTTCTCAGGCCTTGGTTGAATATATGTGAATTTGGATTCATATGCATTGTGAGGCATCTGATAAGGTGGTTTATACCTGTATTCAGGTCTCACAGTTGTTTCTTGTATTCTATATGCTGTTTTCTTATATGGTTCATATCTAGGTTGAACCTTTACAGGTTCAAACCCTTCTTCAGGTGTTCCATATGGTTTATACCCTGGTTGAACCTTTACCCTTGCCTCCTTTTCCCTTTTTGCCTTTGAAATCTGACGCGCAATCCAAATAATCACCAATATGATGAATATGATAATGCAGCAAACATCACTATAATCCATATTATACTCTATTGATTTAGCTATATTTATAGTTTTAGCAGATGCTCCAGGATGTTTTCCTCAGCTTTTAAAATCTGAAGTCTTTTAGATAGAGCCTGCCTGATTCTTTCCATTGCCCTTTTATCCGTTTCAAAATCAAAACCATATCTCACATCTATCAATATTAATCCTTCTGGTTTTGCTGACCCAAAATCAAATCTTTTCCTTGTTTCAAGAGCATCTTTTATCACATCAATTTTGATTTCTTTTTTCCCAACTTTTTCAAGCGCTGATACAATCCTCCTGACCATGCTCCAGAGAAAACTCTCAGCCCTGATGTCTATAATGATAAAATTCCCTTTTTCCTTTATCTTCAAAGAGTTTATTTTTCTAACAGGATTCCTGTTCTCAATTCTGGCGAAGTTCGTGAAATCGTGGACACCAGCAAACAATTTAGAGGCTTTTTTCATTTTATCCACATCTGCTCCGCTGTTAAAAAGAAAATACCTGTACCATCTCTCCTTTGCATATCTCGGATTAAATGATTCATCAGTTTTTGCAATGCCATAGAACCAGATATCAGACACATTCGCATTCAATGCAGAAACAATATCACCGGTAAAGTCTGTGTTAAATGCTACAACATTCCCTAATGCGCTGACACCCCTGTCTGTTCTGGATGCAGAACCAAAATTCTCGTAAACAATTTTTGTTTTTTCAAACGCATTTATTATTTCGTTTTCAACAGTTCTCAGCTTCGGCTGACGCGCATAACCAAAAAAAGATTTTCCATCATAAGCGAACTTTAATGCAACCCTCATCTTATCGTTCCTTCTTTACCGCAGTGCGGGCATTTGACAGAAAATGGTTTTTCCTTCTCCTCAACCGTGAATGTTTGCTTGCATTTCGGGCAGCGAAAGGTGATAGTCGGAAGTGTTGTTTCTGGCTTTGGTATTG
>JASEEW010000081.1 GCA_030019485.1 Thermoplasmatales archaeon
GGATTTTATAGTAAGGCACCATAATTCTACATCACCGATGAGCTGATCGATAGATTTTTAAGCATTTGTTCATATATCTGAACATATGTTCAAAAAAATGGATTTATGGAGCAAGACAGTGTTTAGGGTGTTTTCTGCATTGGCAGAAAAACCCCTAGAAAATTATCATGTTCGTAAAATCTCCAAGATGGCAGATGTGAGTGTTGGTTCCGCAAGCAATTCTTTAAGAGTGCTTTATAATCATGATTTTGTTACAAAAAATGTTGTTGGGCGTCAAACCTTTTACAGAATTAATCTTGATAACCCTGTTTCATGTCAGTTTAAAGTTTTGATGAACATCCTCTCTCTATCTGACATTATAGAAGAATTAAAACCTTATGCAGAAAGAATAATATTATTTGGGAGCGCATCTAAAGGGATGAATACCCCCGATAGTGATTTTGATTTGTTTATAGAATCTGAAAATCCTATGAACATTAAAGAAGTTTTGAGGAAGTACAGAAATATTTCACCAGTAATCGTTGAGATTGGTAAATTGCAGGAGTTTAAAACAGGGAATAAGGCATTATATGAAAATGTTAAAACCGGTATACTACTCTGGAGGGAAACACATGGGTTATGAGTTTGAAAGATGTCTTGAGAAAAGAAAAATAGTAAAAGAGAATATATCTGAGGATATGTTATTAAATGAGGTTAACGCGGCAGACTATGACCTTGCTAAAGCGAAAAATTCGTTGGATGACGGTGATTATAAATGGGCAACAGTACAGGCATATTACGTGATGTTTCATTCTGCAATGGCATTGGTATTCAGCAAAGGTTTCAGGGAAAGAAGTCATTACTGTCTAAAGGTTGCTTTGATGGAGTTATTTGTGAACACAAACAAACTTGAGCCAGAGTATGTTGAGTTTTTTGAGGATACAATGTTATTAAGGGAGCAGGCAGATTATGAACTGCGGTATTACCCATCTGCGGCTGAAGAGCCCATAAAAAATGCTGAAAGATTTTTACAAAAAACCAAGGAAATCCTGGGACCTTGATTCTCTTGTCGGTAACGTATACAATGTATCACTAACTGCGGAGGAAATCCTATGACATTACAACAACACATAACTTCTCTTTCTCTTTTTTATATTTGTTATGCTCCAGAGGGTAATGGAAGCTCTGTCCTTTTTGGAACAAGCTTCGCAAGTTTTTCAATAAGACCCTCTTTTTTACTACTGCCAACCAATGCGCTGCTTAAAACATCCTTCAGTGTTTCAGCAGGAATGATTTCAATTTTGTTTCTGTATTTTTCCTCTATTAAAACATCAGAAAGATTTGCTTTTGGTATAATCACCTTCTTCAACCCTGATTCTGCAGCAGCCTCAATCTTTGCTGTAACACCGCCAACAGGTAAAACTCCGCCCCTTATGGATAGTGAGCCTGTCATTCCCACTGTCTGGTCTATTTCAACATTTTCCATGGCAGAGATTATCGCCGCAGCAACTGATATGGATGCGGAATCGCCCTCCACGCCCTCATGCGTTCCTATGAACTGGATGTGCACATCATAGTTACTGATGTCTTTTCCAGTGTATTTTTTAATTAATGCTGAAACATTCTGAACAGCCTCTTTTGCAATCTCGCCAAGTTTCCCTGTTGCAATTATTTTTCCCTCGGCTCTTGAGCCTGCAGGCGTTACCTCAGCAACAATTGGTAAAACAACACCCGAGTACTCGGCCATGCTTGGATCAGCCATGAGCACTGCAAGACCGTTCACTGCCCCTACCTCAAAGCCTGATGTTTTGAAACTTTTGTATTCCTTGCCTTTTTCAATAAACCTGTCTGCGACCTGCTGCTCAAGTGACCTTGCAATCTTTTTTGCATAAAAAATGTTCTCTGCGGTAACAACAGATTTTTCCTTTACAATCTTCATGGCATCCTCTTTACTGGGCATGCTTTTCACAAAATTTTCAACAGCAATATCACCAGCAACCCTGACAAGCCCGCCAAGCTCCCTAAGCCTCAGTGACAGTTCCTCTTTCCTTCCAGATCTTCTCTGCGCCTCCCTGATAATTTCGCATACAGCCCTTTTATCAAAATGTGGAATCTTGGCGTCATTTTTTATTTCCTGAGCAATAAAACGTACAAGTTTTTTTCTGTTCTCATCATTATCAGGCATTGTGCTTTTCATGTATATTTCATAGCCATATCCCCTGATTCTTGACCTCAGCGCGGGATGCATGCCTCTGACCGCATCAAGGTTTCCTGCTACAACAAGTATGAAATCACATGGAACAGGCTCTGTTTTAACCATTGCGCCCGCGCTTCTTTCAGACTGACCTGAGATTGGGAATTTTTTTTCCTGCAACGCGGTTAGCAGGTTTTGCTGGCTCTCAAGCCTCAAAGTATTTATTTCATCAATGAACAGCACGCCCTTGTCAGCTTTCTGGATAGCCCCGATTTCAACCCTTTCATGCGCGGGTGTTTCCAGTCCTCCTGATTGAAATGGGTCGTGTCTGATATCACCAAGGAGTGCGCCTGCATGCGCGCCTGTTGCATCAATAAACGGCGGTGTTTCATCAGGTTTATGTGAAACCAGCAGTTTTGGGACCATGTCCTTTTTCATCATGGGTCCGCCCCTGAACATTGTCATCCAGAAAACCCAGAAAAGTATGGCTGCTGCAATTATACCATAGAATAATACCATAACATTCTTGAAACCTGTTTCCACAAAATATATAACAGCAAATCCTACAATCATAAATATAATGAGCATAAGCATGGATGTTTTCTGGGATTTTCTTTTCACTGCCTCAATTTTATGGGTGTTCACAATGGTTTTTCCTTTTCCTGCTGGAACAACCCTGATTTTTGGCATGTTTGGGTCCTCAGGGTTTGGATATGCTATAACATCCTGCAGCTCCCCTTTTGGCAGAAGTTCAGCCATTGACCTGGCAAGCATTGATTTACCGGTTCCAGGCTCACCGATAAGCATGACATGCCTTTTCTGCTCAGCAGCCTTTTTTATAACCTCCACTGCTTTTTCCTGCCCTATGACCTGCTCAACAATTTTCTCAGGGACCTTGATGTCCTTTGTTGTTTCAAAGTTTTGTTTTTTGATCCAGGACTCAATACTTTCCATTAATACTACAATAGGGATTGTATGTTATATAGTTTTCTCATCTGGTAAACTATAAAATCCTTCATTTCCATTCTATTTTGGTGATAAAATTGAGGATTGTGTCTGGTTCATCATCAAGATTGCTGTCTAAAAGGCTGGCGGAAGAAGCAAATGCTGATTTAGTGGATGTTAATATAAAAAGGTTTCCTGACAGGGAATGCTATGTTAGAATCATGGATGACCTAGACAATGAAAATGTTGTTCTGATCCAGAACACCTGGCCTGATGAAAACATTGTTGAGTTTTTCCTGCTTGCTGATGCAATAAAAGAATTTAAAATAAAAAAATTGACCGCGGTCATACCGTATTTTGGTTATGCGAGGCAGGACAAAAAATTCAATCCTGGTGAACCAATATCTGTTAGGGCTTTAATAAAAAGGATTCAGATAGATGTTGACAAAATAATAACAGTTGACATCCATGATGAAAATGTGCTGAAATGGTTTGATATCCCCAGCATTAATGTTTCAGGCATGCCTGCAATTGGTGAATATCTGAAAAAACTGAATCCGGACATTATTATAGCGCCTGATGACGGTGCATTGCAAAAAGCAAAAAATGTCGCTGATATTGTTGGATGCAGCTATGATTACTTTGATAAGAAAAGAATTGATGACATGCATGTGGAGATGAAAACAAAAAATATTGATGTGGAAAACAAAAACGTTGCAATAGTTGATGATATTATTTCAACTGGCGGGACAATAATTACTGCAACAAAAAACCTGAAAAAACAGGGCGCAAAAAATGTTTATGCGTGCTGCACACATGGTTTGTTTGCCGAGAATGCATTAGAAAAACTTCAAAATGTTTGTGATAAGGTTATTTCAACGGACAGTATTGAAAACCCTGCGAGTGCTGTCAGCATTGCATCTGAGATTGAAAAAATGCTCAAGTAGTTAGTAGTCAGAAGTTAGGGATTAGGGAAAAGAAACAAAGCGCTCCCCCTAGCTCCTAACTACTATTCCCTAACTACTAATTATTCCAGCTCCGCCTTTGTCAGAATGTCCAGTGACACAGGCTGTTTTGTTATATTCCCTCTTTTTATGCCCACCACTGTTTTTATGTTTGTATTCATCAGTTCATCAATCATTCTCTGGGTTATTATGCCATCAAACACAAGGGATGCCCCGTTTTCAGGTATGTTTTTTAAACAGGCTGGCAGGTCCCTTACGTGCATTTCTGAGACAACACTGCCCTGAACATCAAGCACGTTAACCTTTGAGAGGCCTGAAAGCTTTGTTAGTGTTTCCTTGTATTTTGTCTGAATAGGTGAGAGTTCTTTTTTAACTACCTGTTTGGGCTTCAGCAGATGGAATGTCCTCTTTTTTTCATCGGGCCTGCTGTAGGCCTGTTTGATGGGGGCGACCTTTTCTCCATATTTCAGTGTTTTTTCCTCCTTTGGCATGTTTTCCTTGTACTGCTCAACCGGTATTTTGTTCCTTAGTGCCTTCATCACCTGCTTGTATGTTAGTTCTTCAACCTCAGAGTTTTGGGGCGCTGCTGTCACAAAATCAACTTCTGCTGTCTGAAGTAATTCCCTGAGTATGAGGTCCCCTCCCCTGTCTCCATCAACAAACACTGTGACAATTTTTGCCTTTGACAGCTCCTGAATAGTCTTTGGAACGCTTGTTCCTTCCACTGCAATTGCATTCTTTATCCCGTACTTCAGCAGGTTCAGAACATCAGACCTGCCTTCTACAATAATAACTGCATCAGATGTATCTATGTTGGGGCCGGCGGGACATCTGTCAGAACCATAGTTTGTTATTTCTTCAACGTGCACAGCATCCCTTACTACCTCGGTTACGCCAAAACCTGTTGTTTTTGTCTCCTCAAGAAGTCTTGTCAGAAGCTCCTTTGCCCGCTCTACAATCCTGTTTCTTTTTGCCACCCTGACATCCTCCACGTTTATGACCTCTATCTTTGCCTTGCAGGGTCCAACCCTGTCTATTGTTTCCAATGAGGATGCAAGTACTGCTGTTTCAACCTTGTCCAAACTTGAGGGGACAATGATTTCACCATCTGATTTACCCTTCTTTGATTCAACGTTCACCTCTATTCTGCCTATTCTCCCGCTTTTCTGTAAATCCCTCAGGTCAAGCTCTTCCCCTAGTAAGCCTTCTGTCTGCCCAAAGATTGCACCTACCACATCTGGTTTTTCCACCACACCATCTGTTGATATTCTTGCTTTTATCAAATACTTCACTGTAGTTGGGTCTAAATACATTTTATCACTCCTGAAAAAACACATATCGCCCATTCATCGCAAATTAGCCGCTCCCCCCTGACATAACAATGGAGTATTCCTTTGAAACAGCATAAAGTGCTGTTACTTCAATCCAGCAGAAATTTAGATATGGATGAATGTGATATATGAGTTTTCCAGTAACCACATGGGCTTATAGGTATTAAAGATTTCTTTTCAGACATCGTTTCCTCAGGTTTCCAACATAGGTGAACAGGGACTCCACATCCTTAATTTCCTTTTTGCACAGCTCTGCCAGTTCAGCCCTTATTCTGTCATCATGTTTCACAGTATTTGCCTCCAGGTATTTTTTAAGTCTTCTGCAAAGGTCTCCTCCTTTCTTATCCCAGTCTGTGAGAATGATGACCTTTTTATGCTCCTTTGATATTTCCTCACACATATCTGATATGGAGCCCACAATCCTTATTATCCTCCCATTCAAGCACAGGTTCCTAAGTGCATCCTCATCCTTTTTCCCCTCAACTATCACAGCATACTCCCTGTTGAGGAGTTTTAGTTTTTCCAGGATTTTTTCAACATCCTCCAGATGTTTCTCATAATTCATTTTACCATTTTCCTGCCTTTCTGACAGCATCATCAGGGTTGATGTTTTCAACAAACACGGTTTTTTTCCTTGAATGCTCACCTGAAAATATTTTTACTTTCCTGTCAAACAGTTTTGAGAAAAAAACAAGCACATTATTGTTCGCCTCACCTTTTAATGCTTTGCCTTTTACTTTCAGTTTGATTCTTTTCCTCCAGGGGTCAAAGGAAATACTTTCTTTGTCCGCACATGGTAAACTCAGCAACCGAAGGTTTTTCGGTAAGAATTTCACGAATGAGTTCCATGTTGCTGAGTTTAGTACAACCTCAACATCAATCAGAACACCATTTGATGCCTTTCTCACCGCCTCATTTATGCTCATCAAAAAAAATATGGATTACAACAATTTAAACATTTTTGCCCAGAAAGGTTTATAACAAATCAAAGCATAACTGTTTAGCATGGCTAATTCTGTTTCAGCATATGTGCTTATAAAAACGGATGTGGGAAGAACAGGTGATGTGTTAAACGATATACTCAGACTGAGGAATATTTCTCATGCAACATCTGTGGCTGGGGATTACGATATTGTTGTTGAGGTAACAGGTAAAACAGTGGAGGACATCTCCTCAATGGTGCTGAATGAAATACACAAAATCCCAAATATCAGGGAAACAAAAACATTGATGGGAACAAAATACGTGGCAAAATAAACTACACGGAACTAAAGTTCCGTGTGTTCGACAATTTTCCGAAGAAAAATTGTTGAAAGGAAGAACAAAGTTCTTCCGAATTCCAAATTTGAACTCCGACATATTTTTCGATAGTTCAAATTTGTAAAACAACAAGGTGCAGAAAAAAGGTTACACTTATCTCCCATTAAACACTTTCACAAACTATGCAGTTATCAGATTTTGACTATTACCTGCCAAAACAGTTTATTGCGCAAACACCTGTTGAGCCGAGGGATTCTTCAAAACTTATGATACTGGATGATAAAATTGAGCATAAAAGGTTTTACAACCTTCCTGAGTATTTAGAGAGAGGGGATGCTGTTGTTTTGAATGACTCAAAGGTTGTCCCAGCAAGAATAATCGGGAGAAAGGAAACCGGTGGAAAGATTGAGGTTTTGATTATAAAAAGAATTAATGAGGATTATGAATGCCTGATAAAAGGCAGAATCAAGCCTGGAATGAAAATACTCTTCGGTGATGAAACCAGCGGGATGGCGGTGAGAAGAACAAATCATGGGTTTATCATGGCTTTCAATAAGGAACCAAATCTTCAGGGTATTGGTGAGATGCCGACACCACCGTACATAAAAGAAAAACTTTTAGACCAAAAAAGATACAACACTGTTTACGCTGAAAATAATGGCTCCATTGCTGCTCCAACAGCAGGTCTGCATTTCACAAAGGGGTTGATAAAAAAATTAGAAGATAAAGGGGTAAATACAGCATATATAACATTGCATGTTGGTGCTGGAACATTCCTGCCGATCCAACAGGAAAAAATTGAGACGCATAAAATGGAAGAAGAATATCTCAAGATTAATAAAGAAAATGCTGAAATCATTAACAATGCATCCAGGGTTTTTGCTGTTGGAACAACAGTTGTGCGTGCACTGGAAAGCAGCTGCAAGAATGATAAAATAATACCAAATGAGGGCTGGACTGATTTATTCATTTACCCTGGATACAGGTTTAAATCAAAAATAAACTGCTTACTCACAAACTTCCACCTGCCCAGATCCACACTGCTTCTGCTTGTCTGCGCATTTGCCGGGAAGGAAAAAATATTCAGGGCATACAAAAATGCTATGGAAAACAATTACAGGTTTTATTCCTTTGGTGATGCAATGATGATAAAAAGATAATTGTGTAATTTCTTTTACAGTTCCTCCATCTCCTTCCGTATTTCCTCAACCTTACTTTTGTTCCCAAGCTTCTCATACCTCTTTGAGTTTATGGGTTTTGGAGTTGTGGAGTTGGGTGGGGGCTTGGAGTTTTTTAAATAATTAGAGAAAGATTGAATCATTCGTGATATTTCTTCAGCATTGTTATATACCTCATGAAATTCAACCTCTGATATGTATTTTTGGTCAACTGCCACATAAAGATGCGATTGTACCTCTG
>JASEEW010000082.1 GCA_030019485.1 Thermoplasmatales archaeon
TGCAACAATTTTTGGGACGTGAGACTCGCCCGACGCATAGGTTAGTCTAGCATCTTCACCCCATGTATTGCCGCCGTCGGTGCTGTTCTTGTAGTAAATTTCGGTTCCTTCACCACTTACAAAAGCTGACCACACCACGTGTATTCCATCATTTTCGTCTACTATTATCGATGGAGTGTTATCGCTGCCAGGTTGGTCTGCGATTACTTTCTCTTCCCATGTTTCTCCACTGTCCATACTTCTCGCATAATGTATCTTCCAGTCTCCAGTTCTAGCATCCTGCCACACTATATGAACCCAACCTTTTGAGTCCATCGCTATACTTGGGTGCAAAGAGTCTCCGCTAGCATTGCTTATCCTTATGTCCTTAGACCACCCCGCTACTAAAGGATCTTCTTCTATTTCTGCTTTTGCGTTTGCTTGTATAAAGTTTGCGAAAAACAGGCAAAAAATTATTAGAGAGAGAATGCTGGTCTTCATATTCTCCGCCTCAACAGTTCATCATCCACTGCAACACATACCTAACATTCTCTGATTGTGAATACCCGCTCTGATACTGCTCCTCAGAAATCTCTTTACCATGCTGTGCATCCAGCTCATTCTGGAATGCATTCATGATATTGTCTGCAGAATTAAAGTTTTCCTGCACCATTTTATCCTTCACGTTTCCCATACCTGTCATATTAAATCTTTTCATTTTCCCTCCTTTAAAACATCCTTCTTTCTTGGCATCAGCCCACATGATTCCATTTCAGGGCAATATCCTAATTGCTTGCATCTTGGTCCTGCTTCCTCAAACAAAACAGGTGCAACCCTTTTCACCTGTTTCAGCATTTTGTTCGCCATATCCCTAATTTCCCACTGCGCCCTGTTACAGCAGCGCAATGAAAAGAAATAGTAAAGCTCTCTTGCATTCATTGTTATTACAATGCTTGTTTTTGCTGCGTTTGGTAAAACGTATCTTGCATCCTCATCAGGAATGCCGTTTTTAACGAGTCTTTTGTATGTGTCCCAGACGTCTTTCATTGTTTTTTCAAAGGTCTTTCTTGTTTCATTCTTTTTCTCAACTGTTTCCGGTATAACATAGTCAGGTTCACCCAGGTTCACGTATCTCTGGGACTGCTGGGAAAAACTTGCTATTCTATGGCGCACAAGCTGATGCGTGCACGCCCTTGATATCCCATCAACAGCGAATGTGAAGCCTGCATGCTCCATGACAGAATGATGTCCTGAGCTTCTTGTCGCCCTGATGATTTTTCTGATTTTTTCATCATTCATCTCATCTATTTCTGCGCATTCCTTTGAATGACATGTATACGCTGCTGCTGCAACAGTTTTCTCAGGCTCAGGCGTATAATTTATCAGTTTCACTTTCATTTTTTCACCCCTTTATTAATAATACTCATTACCGTTAGATCTTGATATTTTCCTCCCTTAAAGACATGTTCCCTGAGAACCCCTTCCTTTTTGAATCCACATTTCTCATAACATTTGAGTGCCCTCTTATTTGAAGGAAAAACATGCAAGTAGATTTTATGCAGATTGAGTTCATTAAATGCTAATGAAACCAATGTTTTGACTGCGTCAGAACCATATCCTTTGTTCCAGTATTTTTTTTCGCCAATCATTATGCCAAGCATGGCATTTCTGTTCCTAAAATCAATGTTATGCAGACCAACGTTGCCTATATGCTTTCCATTTGCATCTATGGCCAATACCCTGTTTTTATCATCGTTTATTGTTTTCTCAAACCATTTTTCTTCTTCTGCTTTTGATTTTGGAAAACGAGGAGGGCCAGCCAGTTTTACAACATCCATGTCATTAATCCATTTCAGACATCTGTCTAAGTCGTCTTTTTCCAATGCTCTTAGAACAACTTTTTTTCCTTTAATCATACTTCCCCCTCATATTCGATTGGGTCATCATATCCTGCTTCCTTAAAACCTTTTAACCTTAATAAACATGAGTCGCATTTCCCACAGGCCTTTTTTCTTCCCTTGTAGCATGACCAAGTCAGATGATAAGACACTCCTAAGGACATGCCTTTTTTTATTATCTCAGATTTAGTCATATTTATAAGTGGATATTTTATTTGGATGGTTTTGGATTCAGCACCCTTTTTTGTCCCAAGCATTGCTGCTTTTTGGAATGCCTTGTAAAACTCTGGTCTGCAATCCGGATAACCTGAGTAATCAATGGCGTTTGCGCCTATGAAAACTGCATCTGCATTTATTGTTTCAGCCCAGGCAAGAGCAAATGAAAGCATTATCATGTTTCGTGCAGGCACGTATGTAACAGGAATATCCTTGCCAATCTTCTTTCTTTTTTCCGGTATTTTTGTTTTTTTGTCTGTAAGCGCAGATTTAGCCCATGATAGATCAATCTTCACAATCTTATGCTTTAGATTGTAATGCCCAGCAATTTTTTCTGCACATTTCAACTCCTTTTTATGTTTCTGTTTGTAGTCAAACGATAAAGCATACACATCATATCCATCATCTAACGCGATGGCAAGTGTTGTTGCAGAATCAATCCCGCCCGACAAGAGAACTACAGCCTTTTGCTTACCCATGCACCCTGCCCCCATCCTTCATCCAATCCTATTTCAATCTCGGATATATTTTTATTTTTTATTTTCCCACATATTTTTTCAAGAACATATTTTGCAAGATTTTCTGCTGTTAAAGAGGGAATATCAATTAGTGCAACATCTGTTTCAGGGAAAACATACCTTCTACCTTTTTCAGTAATCGTTACCTCATTTTTTTCTGATTTAACCTTTTTTTTGGGCAGAAGCACCTTATGGTCAAGTTCATCAACAATTTTTCTCATAGCATCTTTTACAACAGCAAAATCAACAATCATCCCGGATTTATCCTGCTGACCATGAATCCTTGCATGGAGCGCGTATGTGTGACCATGCAGCCTGGAGCATTTTTTATGCGCTGGTATCATATGGCAGGCTGAGAATGTGAAATTGCTTTTCCATCCATCTATTGTTAGATACATAAGTTACCTTTAAGTATTCCAACGTATTTAATCTTTTTATGATTGATGTTCAGGAAAGAAAACCAAAACATGCATTCAAGCTGACAAGGGTGGGAATAATTGGCATAAAAAAACCTGTATCTGTTGAAAGAGGAGAGAGAATAACGATGCTCACACCGGTAATTGATGCATTTGTGGACCTTCCACCAACAAAAAAAGGCTCCCATATGTCACGCAATGTTGAAGCAATAAACGAGATTGTTGATGAGGCTGTCAGAAAACCTGTGAAAGGAATTGAGAATCTTTGTGCATCTATTGCGAAAAGACTGCTGATTAAGCATCAGTACGCAAATTATGCTGAGGTGAATATGAATGCAGACTATTTTTTGGAAAGAAAATCACCCTCGGGTAATAAAAGTATGGAAAATTATGGGCTAATCGCAAAAGCAACCATTAAAAGAGGGGATGATGTAAAAAAATCCATTGGCGTAAAGGTTATCGGGATGGCTGCCTGTCCATGCGCGATGGAAACAGTGAAGGAGCGCTCAAAATCAAAATTGACTGTCACTCACAATCAGAGAAACGTTGCATCACTCATGGTTGAGGTTCCTGAAAAATATGATGTTGAGGCACATGATCTGATAAAGATTGTTGAGTCATCCTTTTCATCACCAACCTATGAAATACTAAAAAGAGAGGATGAGGCGGATGTTGTTATGAGTGCGCATAAAAACCCAAAATTTGTTGAGGACATAGTGAGGGATATCCTTTCAAAAATTCTTGAAAAATACAAAAACCTTCCTGATAATGTTCTGGTAACTGTCAGGTCTGAGTCTGAGGAAAGCATACACAAACACAACGCATTTGCTGAAAGGGTCACAACACTTGGTGAGCTGAGGGAATGAAAAAATACGACATTATAGAGCATACAGCAGACATAGGAATAAAGGCTTATGGTAAAAACTTGTCTGAATGTTTTGCTAATGCTGCTGTTGGGATGTTTGACATTATTTCTGATACAAAAAAAATAAAACCTGTTGGCGAGTATGAAATAAGTCTTAAATCCGATACTGTTGAGGAGCTGCTTGTGGACTGGCTCTCAAAACTTCTCACAGTTTCTGATATTAACAACATTTTGTTTGGAAAATTTGATGTGTCTGTTGATGAAGAAAAATGCGAGTTAAATGCAAATGTTTATGGTGAAAATTTTGATTCTGAGCGACATACTGTTGGCAAGGAGATAAAGGCGGTAACATATCACATACTTGAGGTCAACAAAGAAAAGGGTTATGTTCAGGTGTTGTTTGACATATAGTGTGTTTTAGATTTAAAGATAGAATTTAATAATGAATAACCCATACATAATTGCAAGGTGAATATCATGACTTGGGAAGGACCATTGAAAAAAATTGATGAGTACAGGTATGAGATACCCTCAGACTACAAAGGCGCAAAAGGTAATCTGAATATGAAAACATCCGGGCTTATTTACGCATCAGGGAAGATGATTGAATCTATAAAAAAGGATAATGCGCCTGAGCAGGTTGCAAATGTCGCAACACTGCTAGGCATTGTTGGGAAAAGCATGGCAATGCCTGACATACACTGGGGTTATGGTTTCCCGATAGGCGGTGTTGCAGGCATGGATGCTGAGGAGGGTGTGATCTCACCGGGCGGGGTCGGGTATGATATTAACTGCATCTCTGGTGAAAGTAAGATATTAATGGGGGATGGTGGTTTAGGAGAAATAAAAAATGTGGATATAGGTGAGAAGGTTTATGTCTTTAATAAAGAAAAGGGGATTATAGAAAAGTCAGATGTTAGCCTAATTCTTGAGAAACAAGATAAGATTTTTGAGGTAACAACAAAAACAGGTTACAAACTCTATCTTACTTTGGATCATCCAATCTTTACACCATATGGAATGAAGAAATTAAAATACCTAAATATAGGGGAGTTCATTGGAACATATAATGAAGGATTCAAATTTGATTTAATAAAGAAAATTAAATCGAAAGGGACTGGTGCTGTGTTTGATATAGGTGTTTCCAACAAGCACCACAATTTTATAGCAAACAACTTTGTGGTATCAAACTGTGGCGTCAGACTCGTGAAAACAAACCTTACGGTTAAGGATGTTTCTCCAAAAATAAAGGAAATCGTTGATTCCATGTTTAACAACGTCCCATCTGGTGTTGGCTCAAGGGGAAAAATAAAACTGAATATGAATCAGTTGGACGAGGTTTTAGAAAATGGTGCAGGATGGGCTGTAAATAATGGGTATGGGTGGAATGAAGATTTGGAGTATTTGGAGGAAAACGGCTGTATGAAAAATGCAGACCCATCAAAAGTAAGCTCTTTTGCCAAGCAGAGGGGTCTGCCTCAGCTTGGAAGTCTTGGAGCAGGTAACCATTTTCTTGAAATAGACAGGGTTGATGAAATCTATGATGACAAAATAGCAAGAATCTTTGGTATAAAACATAAGGATCAGATAATGGTCCTCATCCACACAGGCTCAAGAGGATGCGGTCATCAGATATGCACGGATCATTTAAAGGAAATGGAAAGGGCAGTAAGAAAATACAATTTCCAGCTCCCTGACAGGGAGCTTGCCTGCGCACCCGTGAACTCATCTGAGGCAGAAAACTATTTCAAGGCGATGGCTTGCGGCGCAAACTATGCATGGGCAAACAGGCAGATGATTGTTCACTGGGTAAGGGAGAGTTTTGAAAAGGTTTTCAGCAAAAAAGCAGAAGAGCTTGACATGCACATTATTTATGATGTGTGCCACAACATAGCAAAGCTTGAGGAGCATGAGCTTGAGGGAGAAAGAAGGAAACTTTATGTTCATAGGAAAGGTGCAACAAGGGCTTTTCCAAAGGGGCATCCAGACATACCAGAAAAATATAAATCAGTTGGTCAGCCTGTTCTTATTCCAGGTGATATGGGAACTGCAAGCTATGTTCTTGTTGGAACAGAAACAGGGATGAAGGAAACATTTGGTTCAACCTGCCATGGTGCAGGGCGCCTCATGTCAAGGAATGAGGCATTAAGAAGATGGAGGACTGAGGATATAAAAAGAGAGATGGATAAAAAGAATATCTATGTTCACTCTGCATCCAAAAAGGTGTTGGTGGAGGAAGCGCCTGATGCCTACAAGGATGTTAATGATGTTGTGAACACTACGCATGGTGCAGGCATATCTTTGAAGGTTGCAAAACTGAAGCCTTTGGGGGTTGTGAAAGGATAGTTAAAATGTTACACCATATATCAGCCCGAATTTTTCCTTCAGATATTTTATGAAATGCTCAGGGTTGAGTGTTTCACCTGTGATTTTCTTTGTTAACTCCTTTGCGGAATAAAGTTTACCATATTCATGAACATTTTTGTTAAGCCATTTTTTCAAATCCAGGAGATGACCGTTAGAGATTTTTTCATCAAGATTCGGCATGTCTTTTTTCGCCTGGTTGAACAACTGCACAGAGTAAAGGTTTCCAAGGGTATAGGTTGGGAAGTAACCAAAAAGGCCCTGTGACCAGTGTATATCCTGAAGAACACCAGCACTATCATTTTCTGGGACTATTCCAAGGTATTCCTCCATTTTCTGGCTCCATACCTCCGGTGTTTCCTTCGCATCTATTCTATCATCAAACAAGTTTTTTTCCATATCATATCTCAAAAGTATATGGAGGTTGTATGTTGTCTCATCCGCATCGACCCTTATGAATGAGGGTTTGACAATGTTTATCGCCCTATAAAACTCCTCCAAACCGTATTTTTTTAACTGTTCAGGAAAAATATTTTGAAGTTTTGGATAGTGGTATTCCCAGAAAATCCTGCTTCTGCCAATCAGGTTTTCCCACATTCTTGACTGTGACTCATGATAACCGAGTGAGATTGCCTCAGCCATTGGTGTTCTGTAATGCTCCTTTTTGTATCCCTGCTCGTACAATCCATGTCCTGCCTCATGCATCATGGCAAACAAATGGAAACCCTGTCCTTCTTTAAAAGTGGTTAATCTCACGTCATCGCAGGAGCCGGATGTGAATGGATGAGCGGAACTGTCAAGTCTGCCATGCTCAAAGTCAAACCCCATGTCCTTAATTATTTCTATACCAAACTTTTTCTGTTTATCAACATCAAAGGACTGATTAAGTATGTCATCTATTTTTGTTTCTGATTCAGTGATTTTTTTCACAATAGGAACAAGTTTTTTTCTAAGACCTGAAAACACAGGCTCTATATCCTTTATTGCTGTGTAAGGCTCAAAATCATCTATCAGAACATCATAAGCTTTGTCCTCATAACCTATCGTCTCAGCAAAATCCTTTTTAAGGGAAACCATTTTCTCAAGATAGGGCTGAAAAATTTTGAAATCCGATTTTTTCCTTGCTCTCGCCCATGCTTCAGTTCCAAGGGAACTCGTTTTTGCTATCTCTTTAACAAGTTTTAATGGAACCTTTGTTTTCTTCTCATAAATTCTTTTTATTTCCCTAGCATTCGCTTTTTGTTCATCGGTTAAATCTTTTTCTATTTCTAATTTTTTAAGATATTTCTCCATCTTCTTTGATGTTAGTTTCTCATGATAAATGCCTGAAAGTGTGGCGAGCACGTACCCCCTTCCCTCTACACTGCCGGAGGGCATGTATGTTTCCTGGTCCCATTCAAGTAAATCTGAGGCTTTTCTCAGGTCATACAGTTCTTTCACATATCCAATAAATTCATCATACACTGACATTTGCTCACCAATGTTAAATGCGTTTGTGAAACTTAAGTTTTATCTTCCATAAACCTTATATTCAAACACATCCTTTTATAAGTATCAGAGGTGACAGGGATGGTAGAAATAGAAATGGTTCAAACAGGTATTGATGGCTTGGACAAGATGCTGGGCGGAGGATTTCCAAAGGGTCATATAGTGCTTATTCTTGGATTTTGTGGAACAGGAAAGACAACATTCGCGCTTCAATTCATATGGGAAGGACTGAAAAAAGGGA
>JASEEW010000083.1 GCA_030019485.1 Thermoplasmatales archaeon
GGTCAGGGGAAAACAAGGGGTTAGGAGTCAGGAGTTAGGGGTCAGGGGAAAACAAGGGGTTAGGAGTCAGGGGTTAGGGGTCAGGGGAAAACAAGGGGTTAGGAGTCAGGAGTTAGGGTTTAGGGAACTACTCTCCCCTAATCCCTATCTACTAACTCCTAACTTCTTGCATGCCCTAGCCCCTATCTACTTGCCCCTAACTCCTACTTTGTGCCGCCGTAGCTCAGCTGGTTAGAGCAGCTGATTCGTAACAGCCTTTTCTCTTTTCTTAAAAAGAAAAGAGAAAGCGACTGGCGGAAAGAGAAAAGAATGACCAACCTGCAGTTGGTCTTGCGATTTGCCTTCAGCAAATCGCATCTGCGAAATATCAGCAGGTCGAGGGTTCAACTCCCTTCGGCGGCTTTTTTGCGAGCGAATGATAATGAGCGAGCAAAAATGCGAGCAAAAAGTGATTTTGATGAAGAATGAAACAATAATCCTCCAAGAAAAAACATGGGCGAACATAAAAACCAGATGGCAGTACGGATTAACATATCTCAGATTTTATTTAACAGATAAAAGAATCCATGGGAAATCATTTCTTATCCCGATAAAAATTTTTGATTTCCCTTTCTCTGATATTCAGGAGATAGAGATGAAAGGGAACAGGCTGAGGATTAAATGGTCAAAGGGAAAACTCTCTGTTTGGTTAAAAGACCCTTTGAGGTGGGAGTATGAGATAAAAAACAGGATGAAAATTGGTAAGTGATTAATCCTAGAAACCCATTCTTTTCATTCTCTTATGATATTTTTCCTCAATATCTAATCTCAGCTCTTTATAGGTTTCCTCAGAAATCTTCCCTGAATCAAACTGTTTTTTCAAATCCTCAATAGCATCTTCATATCTTTCCAGCTCCCTCCTTCTTAACCACACTATAGCAACAACTACAATTACAAATACAAGCAAAAGAAAACCTAAGAATAAAAACAACGAAAGACTCCAATAGGATGACGAATAAGTGTTGCTAGGTCCTGTTTTGTTTCCATCCTTATCTACTGCTAATACATATGAGGATATAAAACTGAAGATAACCAAAAGGGATACACCAAGAGCCGATATAAACCTATACCATTTCATTTGATCACTAAAGAAACATAAGAAGTAGGAGTTTAAAAAGGTTGCGGGCATCTAAATTTCCTTCCCAAATTTTTCAATTACATCTGTAACGACCATGGAGTAAATCAAAAAATTACTTCGCAAAAAAATACGCTATATCATCAGCAGGGTACGTGTTAAGCACATCATTTTTTGTCAGCCATCCCCTGCGCGCATTGAAAACACCGTATTTCATCATGTCAAAATGAGAAAGGTTGTGCGCATCCGTGTTAATGCAGAGTTTAACCCCTTTTTCCTTAGCCATTTTTATGTGCACATCATTCAGGTCGAGTCTGTCTGGCAGGGCATTTATTTCAAGGCAGGTTTTGTTTTGGAATGCTGCTTCAAAAATTTTCTCCATGTTCAAACGATAAGGCTCCCTTTTACCAATAACCCTCCCTGTTGGATGCGCTATTATGTCAACATTCTTGTTTTCCATTGCATTAATGATTCTTTCAGTCATGGCTTTTTCGTCCATTTTAAGTTTTGAATGAACGCCGGCAACAACAACATCAAGTTTTTTCAGTAGTGTGTCATCAAAATCAAGTTCACCGTTTTCTTTAATGTCAGCCTCAGTGCCAGTGAAAATTTTGAAATTTGGATATTTTTTATTTATTTTTTTTATCTCATCCATCTGTTTTAAAACATCGTTTTCCTTTAAACCTCCAGCAACCCTCAATGATTTTGAATGGTCTGCTACTGCTATAAAAGAATAGCCTTTTTTTATTCCTGCTCTTGCCATCTCCTCAATACTGTTTGCCCCATCACTCCATCTGGTGTGAACATGGAAATCCCCTTTTATGTCTTTTTCATCTATGAGCTTTGGGAGTTTGTTTTTCATAGCCTCTTCTATTTCACCCCTGTCCTCCCTCAACTCTGGCTCAATGTAGGACATGGATAATGCATTGTAAACCTCTTCCTCTGTTGAACCAGCAATCTGCTTGTTTGTTTTCCTGTCAAAAACGCCGTACTCAGATATTTTCATTCCTTTATCAGATGCGATTTTTCTGATTTTTATGTTATGCTCCTTGCTCCCAGTAAAATACTGTAATGCTGAGCCAAAACTTCCTCTGCTCACAACCCTTAAATCTGCATGAATATCGCCAATCATTACAGAGGTTTTTGTTCTGCCTTTAACAAGGATTTTTTTAACATTTTCAAGACCAGCAAAACTGCTCATGATTTTTTCCGGGTTGTCAGAAACAGCAAGTATGTCAATGTCGCCAATTGTTTCCTTTTTCCTTCTCAGACTTCCTGCTATGCTGATTTTTTCTATATCTCCAGATTTCTTTAATGATTCAACAACATCAACTGCGACGGGGTACACAACACCAAGAAGCATCCTTCCTTTTCTTTCTTTCATCTTTTTTATTCCCTCAATAATTTTTTCCTCTGTTTTCTCACCAAGTCCTTTAACATCCCTTATTTTGTGCTCCTCAGCAGCCTTTTTCAAGTCTTCAACTGTGTTAACACCAAGCATCTTGTAAATTTTGTAGGCAGTCTTTGGTCCTATGTCGTACAATGAAACAATATCAAGCAATTCCCTGGGTGAATCCTTCCTTAACTCCTCCAGATATTTCAGTTTACCTGTTTCTAATATCTCAACAGTTTTTTTTGCTATGGCATCACCAACACCAGGGAGTTCCTTTAAACCTTTGACCCCCTTTTCCTTGTATATTTCTCCAACCTCTGCATTCCATGTTTCTATCACCATAGCCGCCTTTCTGTACGCCATTGGCTTAAACTGGACATCCTGCGCCTCAAGTATGTTTGCAATTTCATAAAAAAACTTTGCGATCTCAGGATTCTTCATAGGTTCACCAGATAATCTTTTAACATTTTTAATGCCTCCTCAGCAGCCCTGTTTTTTATTTCAGTCCTGCTTCCTTTGAAATGAAACGTTTTCACCACTGTTTTCTTTCCTGATACTCCAATACATACTGTTCCAACAGGCTTTTCCTTTGTCCCTCCAGTTGGTCCTGCTATACCTGTTACGCCGACACCTATGTCAGCCCTGCTGACATTTTTTACACCCTCAGCCATTGCAGATGCTGTTTCATCTGACACAACACCAAATTTTTCAATGATTTCTCCTGGAACACCAAGGTTTTCCTTTTTTGCTTTTACAGAATATGTGACAAAACCCCTTTCAAAATAATCAGAGCTGCCGGAAACATTTGTGATTCTGTTTGCAAGCCCCCCACCAGAGCATGATTCAGCTGTTGCAATCCTAAGTTTTTTCTCCTTCAAAATTTTACCTATCTCTTCCTCAAGCATAAATATCCAATCATTTTTTTGGGGTTTAAATGTTTTGATGATAACCCTTATATCTCCATATCTTTTTTATGTGTTTATGGATGCGAAGAAAAGAATTCTGGAGTTGAGGGAAGAAATCAGATACCATGACAGGAAATACTATGTTGAGAACAACCCTGTGATCTCTGATTATGAGTATGATAAACTGATGGAGGAGTTAAAAAAACTTGAAAAAGAGCATCCTGAGTATGTCACGCCTGATTCCCCAGCCCAAAGGGTAAGCGGTCAGCCTGTTGAGGGTTTCAGCTCCGTTAAGCACAAAGTTCCAATGCTCAGTCTTGATAACACATACTCATCCAAGGAGTTACTTGATTTTGATAAAAGGGTAAAAAAATTTCTTGGTGGTGAGAAACCAGATTATGCTGTGGAGTTAAAGATTGATGGGGTTGGTATGGCATTGATTTATGAAAACGGTGTTCTTGTGCGGGGGGCAACAAGGGGCGATGGAACAACAGGTGATGATATCACATCAAATATTAGAACAATAAAAAGTATTCCTTTAAAACTCGACGTAACAAATGAAACAAAACCCTTGGCAAACTGTGAGGTGAGAGGAGAAGTATATATGACAAGAAAGGGTTTTGAGGCTTTGAATAAGGAAAGGGCAAAGAAAGGCGAGTCCCTCTTTGCAAATCCCAGGAATGCTGCAGCAGGCTCACTGCGTCAGCTTGATGCAAAAGTTGTTTCAAAAAGAAACCTTGATGTTTTCCTTTACACCCTTAGTTACACAAAAGAAGAAGGTTTTAAAACACATATGGAATGCTTAGAGGCAATGAAAAAGGCTGGTTTAAAGGTCAACCCTAACGTAAACAAATTCTCAAACATAGAGGACGTGATAAAATACTGTGACTCTTGGGAAAACAAAAAAGAGGGACTTGATTATGAAACAGATGGAATGGTCATAAAAGTAGACTCTCTGGAGCAGCAAAAAAGGCTTGGCAGTACAATAAAGAACCCTAGATGGGCTGTGGCATACAAATTCCCACCCAAGCAGGTTACAACAAAAATAACAGATATCGTTATCCAGGTTGGAAGAACAGGGGCTTTAACACCTGTTGCTGTTCTTGAGCCTGTTGAACTTTCAGGCTCAACGATTTCCAGGGCTACTCTGCATAATGAGGATGAGATAAAAAGAAAAGACATCAGGGTCGGTGACACTGTTTTTATTGAAAAGGCTGGTGAGGTCATTCCTGAGGTTATAAAACCTGTTAAGGAAAAAAGAACAGGTAAAGAAAAAATATTTGTTATGCCGAAGAAATGCCCTGTATGCGGCTCTGATGTTGTCAGACCTGAGGATGAGGCGGTATCAAGATGCATTGGTTTATCCTGTCCTGCTCAGCTTAAAAACTCACTGCATCATTTTGCATCAAGACATGCAATGAACATGGACGGCTTAGGACCTGCTATTATTGATCAGCTTGTAGACAAAAAAATTGTTAGGGACATTTCAGGGCTTTACACCTTAAAAATTGATGTGCTGGCAAATCTGGAAAGGATGGGTGAAAAATCAGCCAAAAATTTATTGGATGAGATAGAGGAAAGCAAGAAAAACGAGTTTTCAAGATTGCTGTTCGGCTTAGGCATACGTCATGTCGGCAGGCATATAGCAAAACTTTTATCAGAAAATTTTTCATCAATAGATGAACTCATGGATGCAAAAAAGGAGGAGATAGAAAAAATAGAGGGGATAGGCGGTGTTGTTGCTGAAAGCATCTGCACATTTTTCAGGGATGAAAAAAACAGGGGGATAATAGAGAAACTGAGGAAGAACGGCGTGAAAATGGAAAGCAAAGCTGAAAAAAAAGGTCTCCTTTCAGGCAAAAGATTTGTTTTCACAGGCACATTGGAGAAATACTCAAGGTCTGAAGCAGAGGGTATTGTTGAGTCACTTGGAGGCAGTTTCACATCATCTGTCAGCAAAAACGTTGATTTTGTTGTTGCAGGAAAAGAACCAGGCTCAAAGTATGAGAAGGCAAAAAAACTGGGAATAAAAATCATAAGTGAGGATGAGTTTGAAAAAATGGTAGAAGGGAAATCATGATAGTGACTTGTCTTTCCAAGGCGGCTGTTATCATATAGATTCCTGTTTTCAGCATCTCTGGGTGAGCTAAGTAGAGTGATACCACAAATATTTTTATTCTAAAAGGTTATTTATTCCTTGATGGAAGTTACTTATGTCGTATACATCAGTTTAATGTTGGTTTTTCTCATAGGAATTTTTATGAGCTCGCTGTGGTATAGAAAAATTAGAAGTCCGTTTAGAGAAATAGCGTCTGACTTGGGCTTAGATTACAAAAAAGGAGCTCCGCTCTCATCTATACCTGTTGAGGTTACTGGAAGTTACAGGGGGCGTAGTTTAATATTATATGTTGTAGTCCGTAGAAGTAGACATTATGCAGAAACATCCACAAACATAGAAATAAGCCATTCTGGGAATTTAAAAGAAGATGTATATATCTTCCGTAAAGGTTCAGAATGGTTTGTGAAAACAAACTATACATCAGGTATACCTGAATTTGACAGGAAATTCAGGGTTAAAGGGGATGAGGCTATTGTGAAAAATATCCTTGATTTTTTTATAATCCAAAAAATTTTAGATTTGAAAAAAATAGATTTTATCAAGATAGAACCGTTGGGAAATATTATACTAAAAAGATGGGCTTCGATTGTAGATAAAGAATATCTAACAAAAGGGACAGCTCTTGTGGTAGATTTAGCAGAAAGGGTTGAAAGAATATCAAAAAGATAGTTAAAGAGGTTTGAAATCATGATAGGCATTCTCGGCGACATCCATGGTGATTTTGAATCGACAGTAAAAATAATGGAAAAAAACAGTGTTGATTTCTGGCTCGGGGTTGGTGATGTTGCATCTGATTCATATGAGTACTTTACTCCTCCTGCGCCTTTTTACTGGATATCAGGAAACAATGAGGACTGGGATTTGATAGAGGAAATGGATAAAGGAGAAATTGAAAAACAAAACCTGCACCATTTAAAAAATGGTGAAATCTATCAAATAGATAATTTAAGAATAATTGGTCTTGGTGGAACGTTTTCAAAAAATTTTTACAATTACAAAAGAAAGGATTTGCCCCATCCAAAAAACAGGGATTTCCAGAAAAGTGATAGGAGGAGGCATTTTGTTGAGGAGGAGGTTGAATCCTGTAAAAATGCGAAGAATATTGATATTTTTCTTAGTCATGAGGCATCAATGCCTTTCAAAATTAGAGGTATAGAGGCTGGCAAATGGGCTGTGAACTATGTAATCAAAAATATGAAACCAAAGATTCATTTCTTTGGTCATCATCATATTTTTTCTGTTAAAGAAGTAAACGGGATAAGCTCTGTTTGTCTTGATAAAATACCAAAATCCTTTGTTCTTTTGGATGTCAAGGATTTTTCGTTTGAAAGAATTTGTAAATTATAATGCATATATATAAATACTCCTACGATGATTATGTCCTGCCCATAATAGGATGTGACGGAATTCCAACAGGAATTCCTAGCATATTAGGAAAAGTGTGAAACACTTTTCCGTAACATGTGGGTGAAACAAGGAGAAGATATAAGATGTATAGAGAAAGAGAAATGCATAAGGTGGTATGTGCGGATTGTGGTAAGGAAACTGAGGTCCCATTTAAACCCGATGGAACAAGACCTGTGTATTGCAGAGACTGTTATCAAAAGCATAGACCAGCAAGAAGGAGATATTAGTTCTTTTTGGATGGAACATAACGTTCTGAAAAAGGATTCTAAAACCGTATTCTAAGAGGAACAAAATGAACTTGATGCCCGCCGCTTCAGTGTAAACTATAAAAAATCCCTGTTTATTTCAAGAATTCCTTTAACCTTAACAGGTCCATCAGGCTTGCCTTTATTTTTATTTTCCCTGTGGCATAAGCCTTGAAAATGCTGATTTCTTTTTTCATTAAACCATGAATTGTTTCATTATCAGATATTATTGTTACATCAGGATTCTCAATAGTTCCTTCATCAAAACCTGATATCCCGTCACCCAGGAGCAAAAAATGATATTTTTCATCATCTATTTCTATCTGCACTTTCCTGTTTACATCCTTCAGCTCCTTCCTCAGTTTTTCATCTGTTTTGCATTTTTTGTTGAATTTTTCAATGGCATTCATTAATATTTCCTTCATCTCAACCTACATATACCTGTAAACATATAATTATTTGGTGAAAAAATGATAATAGGTGAGATAAGCACTGCGCCGTTGGACAAAGGCATACACCTGCATGAGTATGTGAAGGCAGCGGTAAACGCAATAAAAAACACTGGCGTGAAATATGAGACATCTGCCATGTCAACAGCATTTGAGGCAAAAGACCTTGATGGGTTTCTCAGGGTTGTGAGGGATGCGCACAATGCAATAATAAACATGGGCTCAAAGAGGGTTTACACCATAGTGAAGATAGATGACAGGCGTGATGTTGATGAGACAATGGAAACAAAAATAGAAGGGCTAAAATAGTTTATGGCAAGCCTGTTAATTCC
>JASEEW010000084.1 GCA_030019485.1 Thermoplasmatales archaeon
GCTCGAAGGGGCAGTCACAGTAAGGGTCACGGTTGCTTTGGATTTGCCCAGGATACTTGGCATAGAATTGTCTAGGCTTACATTCCATCCTGCTGGCTTGTCAACCGAAAGTAAAACAATATCGTTTTCATTGTTGTTCCCGTTGTTTTCTACGGCAAGAACAAAATCAACACTCCCTCCTGCAGAAACCCATTTCTCTTGTTCATCGCATTCTATGTCAATAGCATCATTTATTCTGTTTACCGCAACAATTAGATTCACTGTTTCTGATGCAGATGTGTCATTCTGCGACACTGCCTTGATTGTGATTGTGTTGTTGTATGCCAGCGCATTGGCTGATGCTGTAATATTAACAGTTATGTTTTCGAACTCACCCAACCCCAGCATTACTGTGCTTTTGCTGAATGAAACATTCCACCCACCAGGTTTTTCAGCAGATAAATCAAATGTATCATTTTCGTTTCCATTATTTGTTACTGTCACAATGTACGAAACAGAGCCGCCCTGATTTACTGTTTGCATTTCTGTTTTATTCCAGTACAGGGTTAACGCACATTTTCTTTCCTTTGTGAGATTTATGTCAAAACGCATATCCTCAGTTATATCAATTTCTTCTTTGTAGGAATATGTTATATTCATGTTATATTCAAATGTTGTGTATGATGCAGAGACTGTGTACCTGCCTGGTACAAGACAAACCTTGTATATGCCAGATTCATTGGCCTTAACAGTTTTGGTTGAATCACCAAACGTAAATGTAACATTTAATGATGCCGGGTTATTCTCGTTGGTCATGTTATAATAACAAACAGCACCCTCTACCTTTACACCCCTGATTAATGCAATGTCAAGCAGCAGATAAGAAAAAGGCTTAACTTCTATGTCTTCAAAATAGGTGTATGATGTATTCCATAATGTAACATAGTTTACATAAAGTGTGTATTTTCCAACAGGGAGCAAGGTGTTGTAGCACCCGTTTGATGTTAATGTTACATTTTTGTTTCCTGTGAATTCCATTGTTGCATTTGTTATCAAAATATCATCACTGTCATACTGAATATTGTCGTTCACATCATAGTATGTGACACCGTACACAGGCACATTTGATGGTGTGAGACTTGCATCAAAGGAATAATTAGAGATACTAACATTGTATGTTTCTTCAAATACCTCAAAACCAGGATTTTGAGGTTGCGCTATTGTTACATTGTATTCATCAGGTATAAGGTATATTTCGTATGACCCATTTACATCAGATTCTGTAGTGTATGAGATGTTTCCTACTGTAAACTTTACTGTTACATTACCTATTCCCTCATCATCACCTATTTCCCCATTTTCATCCTTGTCAAACCATGTTGTTCCTTTTACCCTGATGGTCACATTCCTTGTCAAACTTATGTTATATGTTAAATCCTCGCTTATCTGCAGCGATTCATTATAAATGTAGGTAGCATTCCCATAATCTGGGTAAACAGTTTCATTTACATATACAGTGTAGTCCCCTGATGGCAGATATAACTGGTATGAACCCTCTTCGTTTGATGCTATTGTTCTGGAAGCATTTGTTGTGTTAGATGTAAACGTTATGTTTGCACTTATGCCTTCATCCTCATCATATATACCGTTTTCATTTGCATCATAATATGTAAAACCAGATATGTTTATTGCTTCCTCAAGCCGGATATCATGGGTGCTGTTTCCAACTGAGAATTCTGTAAAATGAAGATAAACATAGGTGATATTATTGTATGTGACATTATCAAACAGGATTGTTCCATTCTCATCATAGGTGATGTTGTGTGTAGCATTTTCAAGAACATACTCAACAAACACTGTGTAGTTCCCTTGTTGTAGATATATCTCATAGGTGCCATTCACATCTGACTGCACAGTATATGATGTGCTGCCGATTATGAAATTTATTGTTGCATTTTCTATTGTTTCTTCTGCCTTTGACTTTTTTGTGTTTTCATATCCCGGTGTTGGATTTTGTTCATCATAGAAATCGTTTGTGAAGTTATCTGTATCGTAACCCTTCTTGTATCTTGACCAGGAATGGTTTAATAAGGGTAGAGGGTAATATTCACCATCTGTGCCAATACAGTCATGGTATTCTCCACTCCCCGCTTCAGCTTTTTCATCATCAGATGTTATCATCATTGATGCATTTCCACCAAAATAATCCAGTTCAATTATTTTTGTTCCATTAGGTACATCCCATAAAGCAGTGAAATTTTCAATAGAACCACAAAGTATTACATACTCATATGGATTGAATAATATTGTAGAATTATCAGGCAGTAAAATGCTTATGGAATCAATATTAATGAATGTTAATGCAGTGAGGTTGAATAACCTGTTTGTTGGATTATATATCTCAATCCACCATGTGCCATTCTTCCCATCCCAGAGGTAAACCTCATTAATCACCAAATAATCTGTTTCATTTACAATCTCCATTTCACCATTATCATTTAGGTCTATCCAGACAGTGCCATTGATTTTTATCTTTTTCTCAACTGTAATGTTAAGTGTTATGTTTTCCTCACCAAAACCTATGCTCAGCACAGTATAATTATAGTATGAAACATCTGTTCCATTCTCTGTTATGTTGTGTTGGATTGTTACATTGTAGTTTCCTGGATTCAGCGTGATGTTATAATATGTTTGATTCAGTGTTTCATTCAATGTCAGATGATTCAACGTAATGCTGCTGTTTATTCCAACATCATCTGATGCATCGAAAGATACTGTGACATTGGTTAGATTGATTGGCACTACGGATGATATTACACAAGTCACAGTAATGTTTACAGGATCCAATGATATGTTGTATTCCATCTCATTTTTTGTTAATGTTTTGTTTACAGTTTCATTATCTACTGTTTCATTTGTGTGTATCAATGTTGCATTCACAAAAGTCTTATTCTCATATCTATTGAAATTGCTTATATTAACAGAAACAGTATAATTCCCGACTGGTAAATAAACAACATAATTCCCACCACTGCCAGATGTTGTTTCTGCTGTCCCATTTTCAGATTCAAACAAAATCAAAGCATCCTCCACTGTTTTATCATGCTCTTCATCCAAATCATAATGCAGAATTCCGTAAACCTTTATTCCCTCTATGAGCGTTATGTTTTGTTCTTTTTCTGCTGTGCTGAATGGTTTGAGAAGCACAAGCGTTAAACTTTCATTGTATCCATAGCTGGCAAGGATTGTGTAATTGTCCGCAGGCAGGTAAACCTCATAATATCCTGTGGAGTTTGAAACCGCTTTCATTGTTATGTTTTCTGATTTGAATGTTATATAAACATTGCTTAATGTTTCGTTAACTGTATTGTTTTCCTCATATTTTTCATAGCGTACATAACCATAAATTCTTTCCCCTTTTTTCAAGGAAATGTTTTTTGTGATTGAAAGATTGCCGACCTCTAAAACATCATTGAAAACATAAACAGCATTGTTGTCTATATAAGTTGAAGAAATGGAATAGTTTCCAGGAATTAACTTTAGCCGGTAGAAACCTGTTTCATCTGATACAGCTGTTGTGTTCATAGGTCCTTTGAATCTCAATGTGACATTTTTCATAGGTTCTGTACTAAACTCCGCAACATTAGATTTCGACGTGGAATCTTTGCCGATTTGCTTTTGGTTGTGGAGTTTACCGTATGTTGTGTTTCCACTTACGAACACCGCCGATTGTAAGGTAACATTCACTGTTTTCTCCTCATTCAACCCTAAATTAAATGATTCTGTAAAATTCAGGTAATTATCATCATCAACAGTTAATGTGTAATTTCCCGGCAAAATTTTTTCAAAGAAGTAACTCTCATTCGAAGTGACATTCATCTTCGTTAAGTTTGTTTCATCAAACAATGAAACAGTTACATTAACCTTTTCATCATAATCCAAATCACCTGAAACACTTCCTTTTAATGTTATGTCCTCTGTTTTATCCGTATCTGATACAGGTATAACATCTCTAACATAAAACTCATGGCCTGATGTGTTTAACCATAACTTGTATGTTGCTGGTGCAATATCATCAAACCGATATCCGCCGTCAGATGAAATGTTTTTCATAAATGTTTCTATATCCGTTTTCAACAGCAGGGTTCCATTAGAAACTGTTTCTCCATCATCCCAGGATACCTTGCCGTGCATGGATGCGCCTTTTATTGTGAAATTCAACATAATATCCTTTCTTGAAAAGGCATCATTCTCTTTGACATGGATTGTTTTTCTCTCCAATGTTTTATCACCTATTTTATACAGCGGATTGAGATTCCCAGAGCTTGCGACAATGCTCACATTGTAGTTGTTTTCCTTCGTGCCAAAAGGCACTACCAAGGAGTAACATCCTGTTTCATTTGTTGAAACCATGTCGTGTGGTATGCCAAAATCATCAAAAGCTGTAACATAAACATTTGGGACAGGCATTCCTCTTTCTGTAACAACAGTGCCGTTCACATACGCACCTTCATAGTATTTCAGAATCCTGAGCCCTGAGTTGATGTAAACAAGTCTGAAATGTTTCATCATCCACCCCGGCATTGGTGGATAACCTGCTAATGCGGGGGAAAGACCTGGTATTCCGTCTGAGCCTATGTCTTTGCCTGAATAACCAATGTATCCTTTGTAAAACATTGAGTCGTAAAATGGTTGCTTGTATTCCAACCGGTAATCAGAAGCGTATCTAATATGCTCAGGTAGCGCGTTATCCCTCCATTCTATAAATTCTTTTGCAGTCATTGGTGATGTTGTGGTTGTGGAATGGGGCGAAACACTTTGATCCTCATCCGTACCTATTATGAGTGTTTCAAAAAAGTCATTCACATCCTGGTCTGATAACACGGTTGGCGCGTAAAATATCCCTGTGTTGCTCCATGAGAATGGGAACATTCTTGCATCTGCTGCAAAGTACCTTATAGAATAACCTGTGGTCTCCTGCAGGTCATGGAGCAGATTAACAACACCCCCCTCACCCTTTTCACCAAGCAGTATCATTGAGGCAGCATACATTATGTTTTCTGTGTGCAGCCCTGTATTTTGGTCTCTGTCAGCGATATCCTTTGTTCTTTCTCCACATTTATCCTGGTTCTCTAAAACATAATCAACATAGTCATCTGGATTTGTTATAATATCCCTAAGGGTTTTTGAATCATTCTTACCAAGATGCAGGAGTAAAATATCATTTACATCATCGGTTATTTTCCCATGTTTCATGTAGTCTGCAGAAAGTATTCTTGTTACCAAAACAGATATTGCTCTGCTTTCATTCTGAGCTGTGATAAAGTTCCCTGCAGGTGGTATACCATTCTGAAAGTTGTCAGCAATTGTTGGATGCTTGCCATCCTGAACGCACTGGAAGCCATAATCCCACCATGCAATAAACGCCGGTCTATCTTCTACCGGAACATCTGTATCCTGCTCTGAGAGCCATTTAAGGCCGTCAAACCAGTAATCTGAAAGGAAGCCTTGGCCATGCGCTCCAAGATACCATGAGCCTGGGTAATCAGATGGCTTTGCAAAATCAGGAAGCCAGTCATAAATCATTCTGTCATATTCACCCTTCTTTTCATATGGTATGGATGCATCTATTGCGCCCATACCATTTGGAAGAACAATGCAAACTACAAGGAATAATACACAGGCGACATGCCTGAGCTTAACCCCTTTTCTCAATGCATAAATTTTGTTTCCTCTCATTCCATGAACATTTTTTATCATTGTCCTGAAATCAATTCTTCTTATGATTTCCCACACTATCCATCCTGAAAGAATCGCGAAAACAGGTGTTGCATTGAACATGAATCTGATCGCACCCATTGTCATGTATACAGAAGTAGCAGTCCAGACGACCAAGAGCAGCCTGTCCTTTTTCCAGAAACGCAGGTACTCGACCATCAGTAAAACTAAACCAAACATGGCTAAATAGAATGTTATTTGACCGTAGGCAAATGAAAGCCTGCTTATATCAGTTGCCTGTGCCTCACCAATGGTACTGTAAATCTTTGTTTTTATAAAATAACCCATTCCACCGAATATGCCTCTTGAAATGCCTGGTAGGAAATGCCACATAGCAGCATAGCTTAAACCACCAGCTCCAGCAATAGATGGGATAACAATTACCCATGGTGCATCCCTTGTAGGGACAAACAAAGTACTCATGCCGAGTATTGCTATGAATAGATACCATTCTGAGGGGAGAGAGCCTTGAAGGATACCCGGAATCGACATGAAATATGGTGCGGAAAACATGGACAAAAATATAGGCATACTTGTTGCTATTAACATGATAACACAAAGCCCAAGTGAATCCTCATGCCTCATATGGTTTATGATAAGTTGAAGAACATAATAGATAATGAGTATTGCGAAAATATATATATATCCTGTCCATGTTAATGCAATCGTTAATATGGAAAAACCGCACAGAACAGCATATCCTAAAGAAACCCTGTTTTCCCTGAATAAAATACCAAACCCCTTTTTAATATCCCTGCCTTTTCTCCAATCTGAAACCCATTTTTTCTGATTCAATGTTTTCAAAGCCTTCACAAGGAAAAAGAATACCAGTATAATGAAGAACAGACACATCGGGTCATGGTCTGAAAGACCGAGACCTGTTCCCTGGATATGATTGGGCATTGTTGCAATAATAAATGCCGCAATTACACCTGCCTTTTTGTTGAAAAATTCCTTCGTCAGATAATATGTTGGTATTATTGTTAATGCCCCCCATAATGCTGGTAAAACCGTTAATGCGTGCATGGATGAGGCATGAATGTTCCATCCAAAAAACGGGGCAAGAATTAATCCAAATATGGCAGCGGACCAGTCAAAAAGAGGAGGCCTTGGATTACTACCCATAACAGGATAGTTTAAAAGGTTATCCCATATCGGATGCTGTTTTGTCTCCAGAACATAATCAGTCACCCTTGCATGATAATAGGGGTCTGTTCCAACAAAAGAAAAACCGCGCCCTACAGCAGGCTCAAAATTAAAATATGCCCTCATGAAAAATGATAAAATAAATATTCCAGTTATGCATCCCATAACCCACCAGTTGCTTTTCATCCATGGGTGCTCTGGTCTGAAATGAAGAAAAACTGAAAAAATCATTAATGGAAGAAAAGAAAGAAGTAAAATAAACCAGCTGAGAGACCATATATTGTTAGGCCAGATCAGCTCATGTAACACCAGTATGATGCCCAGTATCCCTGCAGATGCTATGCTGATGCTCTGTCCTGATGTGAGTTTTTCAGGCTCAAAAAAACACCAAAATATTAGGTAGAAAAGAAAAACAGCAAACATTGCCGTGTAGAAAAACCAGTTTCCAGGGTCATACGGGTTGTATCTAACAGCAACAACACAGCCGACAAATGCACCAAGCATTCCCAGCATCAAAATGTTTTTCTCATATATTCCAAACAGAGCCAAAACTATTAACAACGCACCTGCGGCAAATGCAAAACTCTCATACAGCCCATAAAAACCACTGCCTCCAAATATCTCATTGACAGGCACACCAATGACAAATATGAGCCCTGTGCACAGCATTCCATGCCATGCATAATCCGGGATTTTTTTCCTGAGCATAAAAACAGAGACAATTGATACAGACATTCCTATGCCGATCAGGGCAATGTCATACAGCCCGTAATGTGAGTTTGAGTAAACATTTATAAACTCATGGATTGGTGCAATTAGCGCAACTATTGCCCCAGCTAGGAGTAGCCCTAACCATTTGTCCTTTACCAGATTATTTATATCATTTTTCATCTCAGCTTTCATCTCTGCCACCAAATAAACTCTGCGTGTTATGGAAAACGCCAAAGCGTTTTCCTAACATATTACGGAATTTGCTTGCAAATTCCTAATATCTTAGGAAAAGTCAAAGACTTTTCCGTAAGATCCTTG
>JASEEW010000085.1 GCA_030019485.1 Thermoplasmatales archaeon
TTACAGTTAAAGGGAAAAAGGTGGATGTGCTGAACATCGGTGACACTGTTGTGCTCATTGGGGGGGCGCAATCAAAAGGTTTATAAATAAATTATGCGTAATATATCGGGTGGAAACAATGAAAAAAGAAAAAGTGTTAAAGATATCGTTAGACAAATATTTAGAGGAAGGACACTTAAAAGAGTTGAAAAGGTTTTTGAAGGGGAAAGCAAAAAGCATAGATGTGAAGGAGAAAGCACTGAAAAAAAAGGAAAATGCTTTAAGAAGCAGGGAAAGAGAACTAAAAAAACTTGAAGGCTTACTGAATCAAAAAGAGGAAAAACTGAAAAAGGAGCAGAAAAAAAACGAGGAGAAAAACTTAGAGGAAAAAAGAATTTTGGAAGCAAAGGAAAACGAATTGAAAAGGGTTGAGGTAGCATTACATGAAAAAGAAGCCGCATTAAACGGGCAGCAGAAGGAGAATGAGGAAAAGGCAAAATTTTTAGGGTCTGCTGAGGAAAAAATTCTGAAAGAGAAGGAGATGCTTGGAGTAAAGGAAAAGCAACTTATTTCCAAAGAGGAAGAGTTAAAGGAGTTAAAGAAGGAATCCATTGAAAAATTAAAAGAATTAAAAGAAAGAGAAGAAAAACTGAGTAAGAAGGAGGACAACCTAAGAATAGTGGAAAAGGAACTGGAAAAAGGGGTGAAAATTCCTGAGGAGCTTAAAAATAGAGAGGAGGAACTGAAAAAACTCAGAGTTGAACTTTTAGAAAAAGAAAAAACATTAAAATCAAATGAAGAAGAAATCAGAAAAAAAGAAGAAGAACTACTGGCAAAAGAAAAAAAACTGGAAGAGAAAAAAATAGAAATACCAAAGGCTGAAGAACTCAGGAAAAAAGAGGAAGACTTATTGGCAAGGGAGAGGGAGATAGAGAAGAAGGAAAAAGAGATTGGAAGGATAAAACCACCGGAAGAACTAAGGAAAAAAGATGATGAATTATTAAAGAAAGAAGGGGAATTAAGTTTAAGAGAGGAAAAACTCCTGAGAAAGGAATCAGCACTGAAAGAGAAAGAAAAAGAATTGGAAAAAGGTGTAAAGATTCCTGATGTTATAAAAAAGAAGGAGGAAGAATTAAGGAAAAAAGAGGAAGCGCTAAAGGTTAGGGAAGACTACCTGATAGGAAAAGAAGAGGAACTGGAAAAGAAAGGTGTAAAGGACTTGGAGAAAAAGGAGCAGGAACTTATAAGTAAAGAGGAAGAACTGAAAGAGAAAGAAGATGAGCTGCTGCGCAGGGAAAAGGAAGCAAAACCAGTAGCTATTTCTGAGGAGCAGAAAAAACTGCTTGCCGACTTGGAGGACAGGGAGCTTGCACTAAGGAAAAAGGAGGAGGAACTCAGATACGAATCAGCAAAGATGAAAAGGGAGATGGAAAGGCTGAGGGCGGAGGCAAGACTGGAAAAAGAGGCAGCAGCAAGAAGAAAGATGGAAAGACCTGAGGTAGAAAAAGACCTTTCAGAGAAGGAGGAAAAACTGAGAAGGAGGGAATCATACCTGCTTGACAAAGAGGCTGAAGTTGAAAAACTCAAGGCTGACCTGGAGTTCAGGGAAGCTGATATGAAAAAGAAAATAGAACCAATAAAATACAAAGAGGAAGAAATTGGTAAAAGAGAGGAGGATTTGCGTTTCAGGGAGGAAAAACTTGAAAGAGAAATGGTAAAACTGAAGGAAAAAGAAAGGGAATTAAAAAGAATGACATTACCTACTGGGGCTGAAGAAAAAATCAGGATGAAAGAGGAACTATCACGACTGGAAGAGGAAATAAAAACAAAAGAAAACGAAATGAGAAGAAGGGAAAAATATTTAACAGCGAGGGAAAAAGAAATAGCAGAGCATATAAAAAGAATAACTGAGAAAAAAGAAAAAGCAAGAAAGACGGAGAGGGAATGCAGAAGGCTCAGAACCGGAATTCCGCGACTTGATGACCTGTTGCTCGGCGGAATACCCTTTGGGTCAAATGTTATGCTGTACGGCCCCCCATTCACAGGGAAACAGACAATTCTTAGCAGATTTATTATAGAGGGTCTTGGGAAAGATGTACCATGCATGATTGTTACAGTGGACAGACCAGTAAATGAGGTTAAGGAGGAGTTAAAAGGGTATGTTTTAGACTATGATAAATGTGAAAAAAATGGTTTAATAAAATATGTGGATATTTACTCAAAAAGAATGGGGCTGGAATGTGATGAGCAAAATGTTGAATATATCAAAGATATAAAGGATCTGGATGTAACAGGTATGGCGGTCAACAATATGCTAAGCCTGCTGAAGGAAGGCAGGGAATATTACAGGATGGTATTTCCACTTTCAACACTGCTCACAAATCTAACCTCCCATGATATTTTCAATTTTTTGGAGGATTTAACAGGAAAATGCAAAAGGGATAATTCAGCAGCACTTTATTCATTAACAAAAGGCATACATAGTGAGACTGATGTGCAGGTGCTGCGTCATCTGATGGATGGTGTGATTGAGTTCAAAGAAGAAAACCTTAGAACGTTTTTCTGTGTGCAGGGGGTGTGTGATGTGCAAACAAGAAGCTGGATACAGTACAAATTCACGGAAAAAGACCTTATTATAGGATCATTCTCACTGGGCAGAATAAGGTAAACTACGAGGAACTGGGGTTCCTCGCGTTTACAAATTGAATTACGACATATTTTCACTATCTAACTCCACCTTAAAAGGTTGGATATTAGTTCAATTTGTAAAATCAATGCAAAACTTTATTTATACGTATAATAATAATTCTATGTTATGAGGTACGTGAAGATATCTGAAGCAGAAATGAAAAAAACAAGAAATGTTTATGATGAGGTATTATCAGCGACGGCATCTACTTTGCTGTTTAGTGTTGGGCACATTATTGGGAAAGAAATTGTAAAAGAAATAAAAGGCGAAAAGGATTTTTTCAAAAAGGTATCGGAAACCCTGAAAGACAGAGGATGGGTAAAGGATATCGCCTTTGAAAAGAAAAAAGTAAGCATAGTAAAGCCTGCTGAAGGCAACAAATGCGACAGGTTAAAAGGCATAATCTCAGCAGTGTATGAGGCATATTACAATCACCCGGTGTACTGCGTCAGGATTAAAAAAGGAGGGACCGCATTTAGGATTGAGTTTCTGGAGGAATAAAATGAAAGAGGATGGAATAAAAAGGATTAAATCAGGCATACCAGGACTGGATGAGATGATAGAGGGGGGTTTCCCATTACCCTCATTTGTCATGGCAGCAGGTGAACCAGGAACAGGAAAAACAACATTTGCTGTGCAATCCCTGTTTCATGGTGCTAAAAATGGTGAGAGGGGTGTGTACATTACTGCTTTGTCTGAGCCTGCTTGGGTTGTGCAGAAATTTCTTGGCCATTTCACATTTTATGACAATAAACTTATTGAAACAAAAAAGATTGTTTTCCTGGATATAGGCGATACTATAAAAAAACAGCCATCCTACATCCTGAATGTTCTTGAAAAGGAGATAGAAAAATATAGCCCAAAAAGGATTGTTATTGACCCGTTAACCGTTATGAGGGTTGCAATGCAGGATGACAGGTCATACAGGGACTTCCTGCATGATTTCATGCTTTTCACAAAGGGTTTTGACTGCCTGACAATAGTAACAGGGGAGGTGCAGTATTCACATATCGCAAATAATATGAGCGCATACATGGTTGACGGTGTCATAATCCTGTCATACGCAGAGGAGGAAAATATCAGAAGAAAATATCTTGAGGTACTGAAGATGAGAGGCACACGCCATCTAACAGGAAGGCATTCTCTTGACATATCAAAGAATGGTGTTACTGTGCAGCCAGGATTGAGATAATGAAACAAGTAGATAGTAGTCAGGGATTAGGGGTCAGGGGAAAACAAGTAGTCAGGATTCAGAAGTTAGGGATTAGGGAAAAAAAGCAAAACCCTTTCCCTAGCCCTTATCTACTATTCCCAAACTTCCCAGTTTACGAGTTGCAGCAATTTGCGTGTCTACACAGCTGGGAAGTTTGCCCTAACTACTCAGCAGAGAGGATAGTATGAGGACAGGTATAAGGATATTGGATGACAAAATAGGTGAGATACCAGGAAACGTTGCAGTATTACTATCAACGTCACCAGGTATAGACCCTGCACCTTTTGGGATAAACATAATGGATGCCGCATTAAAAAACAATCTTAAATGCGTGTATGTGGTGAACAACAAGCCAGCATCGGCTGTGAGAATGGAAGCAAAAACAATGGGTTTAGACCTAAGCAGATATGAAAAAAACAACTCGTTACGTATTGTGGATGCGTTCTCAGGGTACATTGGCATCCATTCAGATGAAAAATATGTTGTTGAAAACCCTTTCAATCCTAAAAACATTTTAGATGAGATTGAAAAGATTCAGAAAAATGATATACTGTTTATGGACAGTGTTTCCTCATACATAGATATGAAAGAGTCACCCAAAGGGCTTCTGGAAATAATAAAAACACTGAAGAAAAAAATGACAGTTTTTTCCTTGTTTTCAGCATGGGAGTATGAGCAGAAAATTATAAAGGAAATAAAAACTGGTTTTGATGCTGTTCTCGTCATAAAGCCTGTGGAGGAGGTAACCATAGTGCGTCAGTTTCTTTTCCCGGAAAAAATAGGGTGGAAAAAGATTGAAAAATTTGCTGTGCCTGTGAAGGTTTTAAAGCCTGGCGGCGTAAAGGTTTATTTCCCAAAAATACTTGTAACAGGTCCTTATAATGCAGGGAAGTCCTCAACAGTAAAAGCATTATCAACAGGTGCTGTGAGTGTTGACAGGATGGGCACAACAGTTGCGTTAGACCATGGTTACATGGATTACAAAGGTTTTGCGGCAGACATATACGGCACCCCGGGGCAGGAAAGCTTTGATCCAATACTGCAGTATCTTGCAGATGAAGCAGTAGCAGTAATACTTGTTGTTGATTCAGCAAAACCAGAAACTTTCATCAGGGCAAAGGAGATGCTTTCAAAAACAAAAGCATATGGTCTGCCAATCGTTGTTGCAGCAAACAAGCAGGACTTGAGGAATGCATTAAGCATTGATGCAATTAAAAAGAAACTGGCGTTACCAAGGGATGTGCCTGTTTGCCCAACTGTGGCTATTGAAAAAAAGGGTGTTGAAAAATTGTTGGATGAACTCACTGAGAGATTAATGAGGTAATGAAATGGTAGTAGTTAGTAGTCAGGAGTTAGGGATTAGGGAAAAACAAGGATATATGGGTCAGGGGTTAGGAGTTAGGGAGAAAGAACGAAACAGTTCCCCTAATCCCTATCTACTATCTCCTAACTTCTTGCATGCCCTAGCCCCTATCTACTGACCCCTAACTACTAAAAATGGGGTGATAAGATGGAAACAAAATCTGAGAAGCTGTTAGCAGAACTAAAAAAACTTGCAAACATTGGAAACATTGAGGGCTCTGCTGTTGTTGCCAGAAACGGGTTAATAATAGCATCTGATTTACCAAGGGATGTTGATGAACGCCGTCTTGGTGCAATGAGCGCAACAATGATGGGTGCTGTGGAAACAGCAGCTATAACCCTGAATAAAGGGCAGATAAAAAGGGTTACAGCAGAGATTGAAAAAGCGACCCTTGTGGCAATGGGTGCAGGAAAAAAAGCCATACTTGTGGCAAGTGCATCACCGGATGCGAACATTGGAATGCTCATGGTTGAAATGGAAGACAGGGTGAAAAATATAAGGGAAATCATAGGGGTGTGAAACATGTTCTGGGGGTATCTTGCGGTAGCAAATTTCATGATCAGCTTGGCATTGTTTGCATTTACAATAGGTATCTTGCTCATGCTGAAAAATGCTGACCTTGAACTGCTCAGGGCAAAACTTTTCCTTGAGCGTCAGTTTCTTTACACAACGTGGACATACATACTTGCAGCAATCATATTTATTGCAATACATCATGTGATGGCGTTGGTTGGTGACAGGTATGGTATATATTACATAAGTGGAACGCTTTTCTTACTGTTTTTAGCAATACTTGTATGCCAGTGGTTTATTCTTGCAAAGGACTGTTTGAAGAGGTAAAAAATGAAAACAGGCATAGATGGGTTAAACAGTGTTGCATCATTAACACCTGGTGTGTTCTGTTTAATAAATGGTTCTCCCATGTCAGGAAGAAATGTTCTTGCCCAGGAAATTTTTTACAAAACCCTGAAATCTGATGAGGGGGCGGTCTATGTTGCAACAAATGATTTTGCTGAGGAGATTATAAATAAAATGTCTGAAAAAAAATGGTACCTCAGCCCTGATGACAAATATGTTTTTGTTGACACATACTCTGTGCAGTCAAACCCATCAATCAATGACACAGAAAACATAAAATATGTTCCTTCAACAGCAGATTTCGCAAAACTCTCCTCTGCCATTCTTTCATCCATGTCGGATTTCACATCAAAAGATGTTTACGAGCAGAAGATTGTTTTCGATTCTGTTGACTCCCTGCTGATGTATGTTTCACCCCAAAGCGTTTATCGTTTTCTTTCCTATCTCAGGGCAAAAATCAAAACATTCAAGGCAGGAGGTTTTTTCCTTCTCCAGCCAGACCTGCACGATGAAAAGGCTGTTAAAACCATTGTCCAGCTTGCAGATGTTTTAATAAATATTGATGACAAAAAAAATGAACTAAATATTCTTTCGCCAAACAGCTCTCCAAAAAAAGCAAAATACAAAATAACAGAGAATGGTTTTGAGATTGGATAGTTACACTTTTACTGTGATTGTTTTTCTGTCCTTTAAAAATATTTCTGCTGTTGTGAGCTTTTCTATTCCTATTGCTTTTGCTATCGCTCTTGGAATTGATATCATGTAGGAATGCCCTCTTTTTGATATTTTCACCTTTTCCCTTTCCCTTGCCTTCAGTAGGAGATAGGCTTTTTCAACATCATCAGGACTTATCAGCTCATACTTACATTTACTGCATCTCCAGCCCTGAAGCTCAAATCCCTCAACATCAATCCTGGTAGGCTTGCATTTCCCACCGCATTCCGGGCATTTTATGCTACCTTCTTCAATTTTTTTATTTTCCATTTTCATTTCCCCCTTTTTCCTATATGCTTAATCAGCCATATATTTTCATCTAATGAGTAGGAATAGGATGGCACAAGTTTGACAAATATTATGTTGCCTCTTTTCTTAATGCTTCTTCCAACCTCACCCATGCTCATTTTATCATCTGTATAATCCTTTCCTTCATTAATGATGGTTTCAAGCAGGTCTGGGGAAACATCCAGATTAATCATGTCCTTTAATGCATCTTTACTCAGAATGCACATCTTTCCCCTAAACCTGCATCCAAAGATTATACCACCTGTGTAAACGATATGTATAAACGGATATATAAATATTTTGGCTGAATTTTGTTTCTCACAATACTTCAAAAACAGCAAAATACAAGATAACAGAAAACGGATTTGAAATGGGGTGATTAATACATGAATGCTGGGAAACCAAACCATGTTGTGGATATCTCAATCATGGCAACAACCTGCTTTAATTTTTGCTTATTTTTATTGTGAAAAGGTTGAGAAACAAATAAACCATATAAAATATCTAATACAGCAATAAGAAACATGCTCGTCCCTATAATGAGATACTCTATTTTAAATGGAAATTGGTAGCATGGATACATAACGCATTAAAATTATTATAAAAAAGAATAGCCATATCAGAAGCAGTGAGAGACTGTGACCTATCATTTCACAAATAAATGCTGTCACC
>JASEEW010000086.1 GCA_030019485.1 Thermoplasmatales archaeon
ACACGGAAGTAAGAAAAATAATGGACAGTTTGCTTTGCCCATATAAATCAACCATGGGAAAGCGGGAGGCTAGTTAGCAAAACGCAAAAGTCCAGTTATTTTAATTTATGCCCAACAACAGCATTCTGCCCAGCAGAAATCCCCCCGTCACCGTTTGGAATATTGTTATGAGTTAGGAATTTTTTATCAGTATTTTTCACAAAATCATTCACAATTCTGGTGATTGCAGTGTTGTAGGATACGCCGCCTGTGATACCAATGTATCTAATGTTTTTCTCATCTGCCTTTTCAATAGCAATTTCTGTTAGTTTTTTTAACAGGTGATAAACAAATGAGTATGATAAATCCGCTTTATTCCTTTCAGAATTTTTTTTATTTTTTGAGCAACTAATCAGATGACTGAATAAATCTACCGTGTTAACAATCCTTCTATCCTGATCCACTATCTCAACCTCAAAATCATATTTCAATCTTCCATTTTCAAGATATTTTTCAAGCTTCATCGCAGGCTCGCCATCGTATGTCTGCTTCTGGCATATCTTCAGATAGCAGGAGAGGGCATCAAGGACCCTGCCGAAACTTGTTGTCAGAGGCGCATTTTTCATGCTTTTCCTGAGCAGGTCTGATTCTTTTTCATCAAAATAATCATTTTCCATTCCTGTTTTTTCAAGGATGGCGAAAACAATCCTTCTTGGGTCTTTGACAGCAGCATCCCCACCTATCAATGGTATTTCCTCCAATGAGCCGATTCTCTCAAATGAATTGTAATCAGATAACAAAACCTCCCCGCCCCATATTTTACCATCTGTTCCATACCCGGCACCATCAAGCGTTAATGCGATGATTGGTTCATTGATCTTGCTGTCAATCATTAAAGAAACTGCATGCGCCCAGTGATGCTGAACCCTAAACAGCTCTGCATCATGTTTTTCTGAAATTTTTTCTCCAAACTTTTTTGTAACATATCTAGGGTGTAGGTCAACACCAACGCCGTCTATTGAGTTTACCCCTAAAAGGGTCATGAGATGCCCTGTGCTCTCCTCCAGAAATGTGAGTGTTGGATAATATGTTGTATTGCCAATATACTGTGAAGAATAAACCCCCTTATTCTTTGAAACAGAGGCAGAAACATTCTGCTCAGCCCCAACACCAACAATGCTGCCATCGTAATCAACATCTATTTTCACTGGAACATATCCCCTGGATTTCCTGATAAAAAATCTCCTTTCATCGTAAACCCTGATAACTGAATCATCGCATCTGCTGATAATATCTCTGTTATGTAAAAGGTAGCATTCTGCTCCAAGTTCAAACACGTCGTTATTCCGAATTATCATGGGCTCCCCTGGTATGTTCGCAGACGTCATCACAACACCATCGCTTCTCATGTTATGGAAAAGGACATGATGCAGTCCAGAATAAGGCAGCATAATACCAATATTCGGAAGACCAGGTGAAACATCCTTCAGAATTCCACTAAGCCCATGATGGTTTTTTTTTCTCAGTAGCACAACAGGTTTCTGAGGAGAGGTCAAAAGTTTTTCTTCCGCATCAGAAATCTCAGCATGTCTTTTCACAGTATCCAGGTTTCTCATCATAACCGCAAACGGCTTCTGCTCCCTTTTGTACCATTCCCTCATTTTTTTCACAGCCTTCAGGGAACAGCATATGTGCATCCCACCCCATCCTTTAAGCACACCAATAACATTTTTGTCCAGAAGCATAGCAAATTCCTTTACCGGATTATTTGTATCAACAATCCCCCTGTTCTTGTCATAAAGCACATACTCTGGCCCGCATCCTGGGCAGGATGTTGTCTGAGCATGAAATCTCCTGTCTTCAGGACTTAAATATTCTTTTCTGCATGATTTACATAAAACAAAATCATTCATTGATGTGTTCCTCCTGTCATAGGGCATATCTTTTATTAGAGAAAAACGCGCACCGCAGTTGGTGCAGTTTGTGAAAGGATAAAGGTATCTTTTGTTTCTCCTGTCAAACAGTTCCTTTAAGCAGTCATTGCATATTCCTGTATCAGCAGGCAGTGTTGAGTGTTTTACACCATTCCTGCTTTTTAGTATAATAAAATGCTCATATTTTTCACTGGTTTTTTCAATTATAACATCATCAATCCTTGCAAGCGGCGGCAGCTCCATCCTCAGTGCTGTTAAAAATTTTTTGTAATCCCTGTCAAGACCCATCTCAACGTTTGAGCCGTTATTTCTCACATAACCTTTTAGCCCCATTCTTTTTACTATTCTGTAAACTGCTGGTCTGAACCCCACGCCCTGAACAACACCCCTGATAAATATTTTGCAGCTCATAAAAATCTGATTTCCGCGGGTTTCCCCTCAATCTCATATTCCACTGGTGCTTTGCTGTACCGCAGCGGCGATTTGTCAACAGAAAGAATTTTTCTGTACTCTTTTTGTGTGTTTAAGTTTTTCTTCCACATACTTATTTTTAGTGTTATAGCAGAATCAAATGCTGACATAAGCCTGCCTATGTATTTTTGCGTGTAGAATGTTCCCTCAACAAGATAAACAGATGTTCTTTTTGCGGATTCATAGGTTGTTTTCTCCCTAGCAAGATGATTATACAGCGGTTCTTCACCATGCCTCATTATAGATTCAGACAATGAAACAACAATGTTGAAAACATCTCCCTTTGGCACAAGTTTTTTTAATGTCTCCCTGTATTTTGATGCGAAATCTGATAGGTCAATATTACCTAAAACATCTTTTGTCCTTTCCACTGATGAAAGGTCAATGAAATAAAGTTTTTTTTCATCATAGAATTTTGTCAAATCAATATTATGTGTTCTCGCATAACTCATCATCTGTTCAGGAGGCATGGAGAAACAGTCGATTAAGCCAACGTTTCCCGCCTCAATTCTTTTTTTCAGTAATATTAATAAAAATCTGTCACCCAGACAGCCCCCCTCACCGAGGAATCCTCCCCACTCAACAATCAGGTTTGTTGTGCCTTTCACAAAACCCCCGCCAAGAAGCTCATCAAGCTTTGGATAGCACGTAGATATGATTTCCATAAAACCACCAATGTAATACCCTGATATAAAAATATCGAATACTTCGGAATTGCTTGCTTTGCACCTACGGAAATGCTTTGCACTTTTCCGTCGCATCGCAAAAATACTTCGGAATTTTGCTAACGCAAAATTCCTCGTATTTTTGCTCAGTCGCTCCGTTCCTTCGCAAAAATAGACGGGCGTGAGGGGATTCGAACCCCTGATCCCAGGCTTAGGAGGCCTGTGCCCTATCCAGACTAGGCTACACGCCCTTAATGTTAAATGCCCTTTTTAGATATTAAACTTATGAATGCAGAAATCTTTTTCATTTACAAAAACCTTATCCCCATTTATGAAAAAAGAAACACACCTAATCCTTGCATTGGATGAGACAGACAGGGAGAAAGCGCTGAATGTTGCCGAGGAGGTTTATGATGTTGTGGATGCAATAAAGGTAAACTATCCTCTTGTTCTCAGCGCCGGCATCGGCGTTGTTGAGGAGCTGTCAAAACTTTCAGATGTTATCTGTGATTTCAAGATTGCGGATATACCAAACACGAATATGCTTATAGTGAAGGAAGTCCTGAAACATAACGCATCAGGTATCATTGTTCACGGATTCATGGGAGGGGATTCTGTTAAAGCATGCGTTGATGCTGCCGAAGGAAGGGATGTTTTTGTTGTGACAGAGATGAGCCATCCAGGGGCTGTTGAATTCATGCAGCCTTTGACAGACAAACTCGCCCAGCTTGCGGTGGATGCTGGCGCCGCCGGTGTTATAGCACCAGGAACAAGACCTGAAAGAATCAAACACATAAGGGATATTGTTGGTGACCTGCTAATTCTCAGCCCTGGTGTCGGTGTACAGGGCGGTAAAGCATCTGATGCAGTATCTGCTGGTGCTGATTATGTTATTGTTGGAAGAAGCATATATAAATCAGATAATCCTAGGAAAACCGCGGTAGAGATTGTGAATGAAATCAGGGGTGTTTAATCCAGATCAGTTTTCCCGAAAATATACAGCCCAAGTATAAAAACAACAATAAAAAATAAAACCATTCCTGTTAAACTTTCTTTTGTGGATAAAACCCTCATTGTCTGTCCAACTCCTCCTAAAATGTTGCTGTATGCAGACATGCAGTTATCTGGGTTTATGGCATACAGCATCTTGGCATACCATGGAAAATCAGTATTTTTAAAGCCATATGATGTGAGTGCATTTGTTGTAACCGCATAGTATACTACACCTATCTGTGAAATAATCGGTATTATGAAAAGCCACATAACTATTGAAACAATGAGACAGGATGTGGTTGTTTTGAACAATGTTGAGAAAAACATTGCTAAAGCAGCCCAGCATGCGATGCAGAGGAGTATTAATCCTAATGCCCCACATGCCTTTAACACATCCCCTGCACTTGGTAGAACACCTGAAACGCCTATTATGCAGATATATCCTATTGAAAGAACAGCAACATATACTACAGCTATGGATGAGAATGCACCAAGGAATTTCCCACAGAATATTTCATTTCTTGAAACAGGTTTTGATAATAATAGATATATGGATTTTTTTACCCTCTCACCAACTATGGAATCATATGATAGTGCTATGGCAAGTATTGCCGGGAATATACTCGTAATACTCAGAACCATTCCCAAAACAGTATTTGGTCCCTGTTTATACAGTGGCTCATCAGGATTTCCTCCTATGAGTATGCCGCCGTATGTTGAGGCAGAGATAAACACCACTCCAAGTATTATGCCTATGACCAGCAGTCTTTTTGTTTTAAAATTCATGTAAAATTCTTTCTTTGCAATATTGCAAATCCCTGTTAGCTCATCCCTCATTTTTTTCACCTGTAAGTCTCAGGAACACATCCTCTAAACTCAGGGTTACCTCGCTCACACTTTTTATCCTTCCCCCCTCTTTGGTGATTACTGTCACAATCTCTGGTATAAGCTCTGAGTTTTTCACTTTTGCTTTTAAAATATTTCCATCTGCAGATAAATCAACAACACCATCTATGCCCCTCACAGCATTTATCAGCTCCTCATCCATATTAATGCATTCAATTTGAACATTTATTTCCCCTCCAAGTTTCGTTAAATTATCTATTGAGTCAACCCTGAGCAGTTTCCCATTGTTGATAATCCCGACCCTGTTGCAAACCTCCTGAACCTCATAAAGAAGATGGGATGAAATGAAAATCGGTATCTCTTTACCAAGCTTTTTAATCAGCTGCCTTGTTTCATAGGAGCCTTTTGGGTCCAAGCCAACTGTCGGCTCATCCAAGACTAAAAGTTTTGGTTTGTTTATTAATGCCTGGGCAATAACAAGCCGCTGCCTCATACCATGCGAGTATGTTTTGACCTTTGAGTTTTTCCTTTCAGATAAGCCAACCATGCCCAGCAACTCATCAATTCTTTTACTTCTCTCTTCCTTTGGTATTCTGAACAATGAGGCATAATAGTTTAGATGCTCAACAGCATTGAGTTCGGGATAAAAATCGAACTGGTCAGGTACAAAACCAATCTGCATTTTTGCCTTAACCCCATCCTTGAACACATCGTAACCCAGGATTTTAACACCGCCCCTTGTTGGCTTTGTTATTCCCATCATCATTTTTATTGTTGTTGTCTTACCTGCACCATTTGGACCAAGGAAGCCGAAAACATCTTTTTCATGCACTCTCAGATTCAGATTATTTACTGCTAAAACCTTTTTGTAAGCCTTTGTTAGGTTTACTGTTTCAATAACCTTTTCCATTACTTCCCTTATCGGGTTAATGCCTAAAAAATGTTGCTATCCACAACATTTATAACAAACCACTCCCTTTTCTATTTTATGTGTCTTGCAATACCTGCAAGGGTGGTAGAAATAAACGGCAGTAATGCAAAGGTGGATTTCGGAGGCACATTCAGGGATGTTAATCTCTCGCTGGTGGAGGCAAAAAAAGGGGATTATGTTCTTGTTCATGCAGGTTATGCTATTCAGGTTATGGATGAAAAGGAGGCGAATGAAACCCTGAAACTATGGGAGGAGATGCTTGGCAAGTGAGAATATGTTAGAAGAAAAGATTAAAGAGGTTATTGAGAAAAAAATAAATCCTGTTTTAACAAAAGACGGGGGTAAAGCAGAATTTGTTGGTATTGAAGATGGAAAGGTAACTATCAGATTAAAAGGTCACTGTGCAGGATGCCCGATGAAACAGTACACAATAACAAATTTTGTTAAAACTATACTCATGCAAAGCATTACAGAAGTGAAAGAGGTAACAGAGGTTGTTTAGGAAACATAAAATCATTCAATAGAAATATTAAAAAGTTTCTCCGCGTTCATCCCATAAACCCACAATGATAGTTCCTCCTCATTTTCTTTACTCATTTCTCTGTCAATCCTGCTTTTTATATCATCTTTTAATTTTATCTTTATTCTCTTATCATCCCTGAAAAACACTGCCTCAGCCAAGCCCTTGTTTTCCACAGAAATATTTCCTTTGCCGAGTGTGCAGGAAGATGAAAACTGAATACCATCAATTATGCATGATATCGGCGGTTTTGTTCCTGTTTTCACAACACATCTTAATTCTTTTCCTCCTGCCCCAAATTTTTCAACAGCAAGTTTTCCCATCCTGAAACCAACTACCACATAGGGTCCAAGATGCCCATGGAATTTTTTCAGGTTTTCAAGTTCTGACATGCTTTTCCTCATTGTTTACATGAGATATTAAGATAATGTTTGGCCTGCCTGTCACAGGATGCTGTTCAATATTCACATTGACATTATAAACATTTCTGATGTTTTCAGCTATCAAAACCTCATCAATGTTTCCTATAGAATAAATTTTTCCTTGATTAAGGAGTATAAGTTTGTCGCAGAACCTTGCAGCAAGGTTCAAATCATGAAAAACAGAGATAACAGTAATTTTTTCCTCAGTATTCAGATTTCTGATGAATTCAAGTATTTCCAGTTGATGGTTGATGTCAAGATGCGCGGTTGGTTCATCCAGCAGCAGTATTTTTGGTTCCTGAGCAAGCGCACGCGCAACAATCACCTTCTGGAGTTCACCCCCACTTAATTCTGTTATCAATCTATTTGCAAGATGGCGTATGCCTGTTGCTTTCAAACTATTTTCTGCAATTCTTATGTCTTTTTCTGTTTCAAACTCCAGTCTTTTTTTATGCGGATTCCTTCCCATCAAAACAATGTCAATCACAGTAAGAGGAAAGGTAATACTTGCTGTTTGAGGAACAACACCTATGCTCCTAGCAATCTCCTTCCTATTTAGGGTGAATAATTCATTATTATCAAGCATGATTGTGCCTGTTCTTGGTTTCAGTATGCTGCTGATGCATTTGAGCAGTGTTGTTTTACCTGAACCGTTAGGACCTATTATGCCAAGTATCTCATTATCTACTTCAAATGTAATGTCTTTTAACACCTTAACACTGTCGTAACTGAATGAAACGTTTTCAACCCTGATTTTTACCACCATTTCACCTTCTTTTTTCTTCTCAGAAGATAAAGGAAGAAAGGCGCACCCACCAGTGCAGTAACTATCCCAACCGGTATCTCTGTTGGCTCTATAATACTTCTGGTCATGGTGTCTGCCAGAATAAGGAATATTGCACCGGTAATGCATGAGGATGGTAAAAGTATTCTATGGTCGGGTCCAACAA
>JASEEW010000087.1 GCA_030019485.1 Thermoplasmatales archaeon
TTGATTTTGTCAGCATTAAACATTGTTATCACCTTAGGCAGTTGCAGGAGCAACTGTCATTTTTGAGGGATTGCTGATGCAATCCCTCCTCTCTTTTCTTTGCGACGGAAAACCCGTTGGGTTTTCCTAGCATCGTACGGAATTGCTTTGCAATTCCGTAGATTTCGCCAGCGTTTTTCTCTTTCCGCCAGTCGCTTTCTCTTTTCTTGACAAGAAAAGAGAAAGGGCTGTTAGTAATCAATTCCTTCCCGTATCCGCACACCCTCCCTGAACGGGTGTTTGATGTCAAGCATCTCAGTAACCAAATCCGCGATTTCAACAATTTTTTTATCAGCATATCTGCCTGTAAGCACAAGCTCTACATGGGCAGGCTTATTTTTAATTAAACCAAGAACATCTTCCAGTGATACCAGCTTAAAGTCGAGGGCAACATTGATTTCATCAAGTATGACCAAATCGTATTCCCCACCCATTACAATCTGTTCAGCATGCTTCAACCCTTTATGCGCAAGTTCAACATCTATCTTCTCAGGTTTTTCTTTATTCACAAAACAGTCTCTGCCGTATTGAACAATTTTTAGATTAGACAGTTTTTCTGCAGTTAAAAGCTCACCATACTTTGCGTTTTTCATGAACTGAACCATGTAAACCTTCATGCCCCTGCCGATGGCGCGCAATGCCAGCCCCAAAGAAGCAGTGGTTTTGCCTTTGCCGTTGCCTGTGTAAACCTGCACAAGTCCTTTTTCCAGTTTCATTCAACGGATAATAGAAGTGAGTGTATATAATGTTTTTTCTCAGAATGGAAATCTATATATTTACACATGTTATTCTCATGTACATGGATGTAGTAATTTGTAGTGCTGTTAGAACAGCAATAGGTAAATTTGATGGTGGTCTAAAATCGTTTTCAGCGCCTCAGTTAGGTACTATTGTAATTAAAGAAGCTATGAAAAGAGCTAACATAGAACCAAAACATGTGGATGAGGTTCTTATGGGTAATGTGATAGGTGCTGGGTTGGGGCAGAACCCTGCCAGGCAGGCCGCGATTCATGCAGATATACCCGTAACTGTGGGTTCAACAACTATAAACAAGGTATGCGGCTCAGGCCTGAAATCAGTTATGTTTGGTGCGAACAGTATCAAAGCAGATGAACATGAAGTCATAGTGGCAGGCGGTATGGAATCAATGACAAACGCACCTTATCTTTTGGAAAAAGCAAGATTTGGTTACAGATTATTTGATGGGAAACTTGTGGATTCCATGGTTAAAGACGGGTTATGGGATATTTACAATGATTTTCATATGGGCATCACAGGTGATAGAATAGCCCAAAGATTTAATCTAACCAGGGAAGAAATAGATAGATATGCGCTGAGGTCTCATCAAAGAGCTGTAAATGCTATAGATAAAGGAAAATTTAAAGACGAGATCATACCCATAGAAATAAAAGAAAAAAAAGAAACAAAAATTTTTGATACAGATGAAGGACCGAGAAGAGATAGTTCTTTGGAGAAACTATCCAAACTAAAACCATTTTTCCAAAAGGATGGGGTAACCACTGCTGGTAATGCATCGCAAATCTCAGATGGTGCATCAGCAGTTGTTTTGATGAGTAAGGAAAAATCTGAAAAACTGGGCATCACACCATTGGTAAAAATTATGGATTACTATACTTCTGGGGTAGAACCTGAAAATGTTATGGAGGCACCCATCCCAGCAGTAAAAGGATTGCTGCAGAAGACAAAACTAAAGATTGATGACATTGATCTATTTGAGCATAATGAGGCGTTTGCATCCGCGAGTGTGGCAGTCCAAAAAGAGTTCAAAATACCGGATGATAAATTCAACGTGAACGGTGGTGCTGTTGCTTTAGGGCATCCTATTGGTGCAAGCGGCGCCAGGGTTCTTACCACGTTAATCCATGCTATGAAAGACAGAAATGCTAAAAGAGGGCTTGCAACACTCTGTCTTGGCGGTGGAAACGCGGTTGCTATGATTGTTGAGAATGTATGAGATATGAAGTGGTGAAAAATATGAAAGAAAACAAAATAACATGGAGAAATCTTAATCCAAAAATGAAAAAATGCTGGTTGATTAAGGGCGCAACAGGATTAATAATATTGTTGTGTTTTTTTACCCCTCCTTTGATATATGGATTAATTTCGGGATCAAAAGAAATGATAATGGGCTCTATACCTGTGATTATTATTTTTATTGGAATATTTAGTGCTTATGTAATGTGGGTGGAGTTATTCTATCCCAGGTATTCATATGCGGTTACAGATGAAGGTGTTTTAATAAAAAGAGGGGTTTTATGGAAATCTTTTAGAACAATACCCTATGGGCGGATACAACATGTTAGCATAGATAGAGGACCTATTGAACAACTCCTAGGATTACATAGTATGAACATCTTTACAGCAGGAACTGGTTCGTTAGGTTCTTCATCCATGAGTAAAGGAATGTGGGGCGCTGAGGGATATATCCCTGGACTGGTTGAACCAGAAAAATTAAAATCTGAAATTATGGGAAGAGTGAAACCAACAAGTTTTACTAGTGGTCTTGGTGAAGAAACACCCACATTTGAAAGTACTATCAATATCTTGGTAGAAGAAGCAAAAAAAATTAGAGAATTGCTAGAAAGAAAATAAAAAAGGGAAGGTGTTCAAGATGGAAATAAAAAAAATAGGCGTGATAGGTGCAGGAACAATGGGGCACGGGATAGCACTCGTTTGCGCTAAAAGCGGCTATGGGGTTGTGATGAGGGATATAGAACAAAAATTTGTGGACAACGGCATGAGTAAAATAAATAAATTTTTGAGCAGAAGTGTAGAGAAAGGAAAACTGGGTGAAGAGGAAAAAAACAAAATTTTGAATAAAATAACACCTACAACAAGGTTAGAGGAAGTCAAAGATTGTGATGTGGTCATAGAAGCAATACTGGAAGACGTGAATTTGAAAAAAAATTTATTCAAAGAATTAGACACTGTTTGCTCTGAGCATACTATTTTAGCATCCAACACCTCAACTATTCCTATAACAGATTTAGCATCCGCAACAAAAAGACCTGAAAAATTTATAGGAATGCATTTCATGAACCCTGTACCCCTAATGAAACTTGTGGAAGTAATAAAAGGATTAAGAACCAGTGATGAAACTGCGGCAGCAATAAAAGCTCTCGCAGAGAAATTAGACAAAACACCAGTCGAGGTTAATGATTATCCTGGCTTCATCTCAAACAGAATACTTATGCCGATGATTAATGAAGCAGTGTACTGTCTTATGGAGGGTGTTGCATCAAAAGAAGCGATAGATAATGTAATGAAACTTGGAATGAACCATCCCATGGGGCCGTTAGAGCTGGCTGATTTGATTGGACTGGACATATGCCTGCACATCATGGAAGTACTTTACAATGGTTTTTCAGACTCAAAATACAAACCCTGTCCACTGCTGAGAAAAATGGTGAATGCAGGGTATCTTGGGAGAAAAACTTGGAGAGGATTTTATGAATACAGCAAAAAATAACATGGTAGAGGTAAAAAAAGAAGACGGCATTGCAATACTCACAATAAACAACCCGCCAATGAATGTATTTAACACAGAGTTGCTCCTGCAGGCAGAAAAAATTTTTGATGAGCTTGAAAAAGAAGAAGATATAAATGTAGTAATCATCACTGGTGCAGGAAAGGCGTTTGTTGCCGGTGCGGACATAAAGGAAATGAGCGCAAAAAACCCAGGGCAGGCGTCTGAGTTCTCAAAACTCGGGCAGAGCCTTCTCAGCAGAATAGAAAACTTTCCAACCCCTGTGATAGGTGCTGTGAACGGCTTCGCGCTCGGCGGAGGCACTGAGCTTGCAATGTGCTGCGACATTGTTGTTGCATCCGAGAATGCAAAGTTCGGTCAGCCTGAGGTTGGTCTTGGCGTTATCCCTGGTTTTGGCGGCACTCAAAGACTTCCACGTCTTGTTGGAAAAAACAAGGCAAAGGAACTGATATTCACAGGCAGCATCATAAATGCAAACGAGGCACTGCGCATAGGACTGGTTAACATTGTTGTAAAACATGAGGATTTGATGGATGCTGCAAAAAAACTTGCAGAAAAAATTAAATCCAACGCACCAGTCGCAGTTAAACTTTCAAAGGAATTAATCAACAGGGATGCTGATTTGAGCCATGCCCTTTCACTGGAGGCAGAGGCATTCAGCAAGTGTTTTTCAACAGAGGACATGAAAGAGGGCATGAATGCGTTTGTTGAAAAAAGGAAACCCGAGTTTAGAGGTAAATAGAGACCTTTTCCTCCTTTTATATCTCATTCATCATCATTCCTATTTCTTGAACCTGTACCCGCAGTACGGGCAGAAACTTGCTGTTTTTGATATTTCCCTGCCGCATTTTATGCAGAACCTTTTCTCAACCGGCTTTTTAGGAGCAACTTCTTCCCTGGCAGGTATTTCCTCCCTTGGTGCAGGGATTCTTCTGCCTGCCGGCATCCTCCTTCTCAAAACAAAAAGTACAACCACGATAATCACAGCAATCATTATAGCAGCCCACCAGTAATCTGCAATGCCTGCACCACCCTCCGCTCCTTCTCCCTCACCTCCAGCAGTTTCAGATGTGAGCGTTGCATCTTTTGATGTTAATGTTTGATTTGCACCCAGTGTTACGGACATGGAATACTCCTGAAAACCTGTTTTTGATACTTTTATAGTGTATGTTCCTGGCAGTAGATTTGAGAGCGTGTATCCACCTGTTGAGTTCGTGTATGCTGTTCCTGCAACCATATCACTTGCATTATATGCTTTAACAGTTGCACCAGATACAGGATTCCCATTTTTATCCTTTACAGTCCCTGATATTGAGCCTCTCTGCTGCTCTGCAGATACAGTAAGGGTGAAATTTAATTCAGTGGTATTTCCAGCAGTAACTGCAACATTTGTTTGTGTGCTTGACACATAACCTGATTTTGATGCTGTCACATTGTATGTTCCAGGAGGCACACCTGTTACTGTGTAATGCCCTGTGATATTCGTCTGCGCTGTGAGACCTGCTCCTTCCACAGTTACAGTTGCATTGTTCAAACCAGTGCCATCAGCAGTAACCCTACCTGAGATGTTCCCTGTTTCTGAAAGAAGCGTTAAAGTGAAATTATGGAAGGATGTTTGACCTGCTGTCACACTCACCTCAGCAGATGAGGAAGCATAACCTGCTGCGCTTGCTGTTACAGTATGTGTGCCTTGAGCAACACCTGATAATGTATAAGCGCCATTTGCATCTGTTAATGTATAACAGTTTGCATTTATTGAAACATTCGCATTTTGTATCCCTGTGGTTGTGCCTGAAACATATACATGTCCTGTTATTGTTCCTGTTGTTGGTGTGGCATTTAATGTGAAATCAATGTTTGCAGAAAAAGTAGTCAAGTTCACTATCTGATAAGAGGATGTGTAGCCTGATTTTGATGCTGTTACAGTATAGGTATCAGGTGACAAGTTAGAAATTGTGTAATTTCCATTTGCATCTGTTGTATCTGAATGTCCATCTGCTGTTACAGTTGCCCCTGATATTGGGTCACCGTTCTCATCTTTTACTGTACCTGAAACAGACCTGGTCGGAGTTACACCTATACAGTATGAGACCAGATCCATTTCAGTAGTGAGTGCTCCGTTTTCATCATACATCTCACTTTTCACAAAGTTGCACACATCAGATGAATAATATGCTGTTTCACTACCCTTTTCTGTTGTTGAGTTTATCACAAACACGTTGTATGTACCTGCAGCAACCCATACAGAATCTGTTCTCAGGCATTCATAGTTTTCAACAATAGCAGAATCGCTTTCTCCATCACCCTCTGTAGCATGCCATTCCATATGTGCATTAACATTTACGTTCCATTCTTCACCAACAGTTATCGGGAACTGGTTGTAATCCTTTGGAGGATTGTATGTTGTTATAGTGCGATTGTAGTATGTTCCATAAATCCCATAATCATTGTTAATAGTATATATTTCCTTTACAACAGCCAGTGTTGATATAGAATAATATGTTATTCCATCCATTATGCCGGTAAATGCAATTCCTTCAACAGTGCCTTCATAAGTGAAGTGCATTGTTGTGTTGTAAACATTGTAATCAGTATCTGTTGTCACTGTTTCTGTGGAGGCTATCTTAATACTAACATCTCCGGTAATATCCCCGTTATCTAATGAAGCAGTATAATTCCACATATCCCCAACATTCCATGTTGGCATAGGCGCAGATTCTGCTTTGACATTACTGCTTTCTGCTGAAGGTACGATTAGCACTGCAGATATAATAAATAGTAGAGACAGCAGGATTGCTCCTTTTCCCCTCATAACTATCCTTTACTCCTGTCTCGCACCGCATTCAGGGCAAACCCTTGCGCTCCTCGGTATTTTTGCTGCGCATGATATGCAGAACTTTGTTCCCACTGCTGGCGCAAATGGAGTGTATGCTTTTGGTGCCTTTGCTCTCCCTGGTCTCACACCCATGCCTCTGCCTTTTATCAACGTGTAGGCAAGAAGAATTACGCATACAATCATTCCTGTTGCAAGCAGCCCAATTGTGAAGTATCTGTTTTCTGAAACAAAGTCCTTTGGCAGCACATATTTGAGCGTGTGAGAGCCTGAGTCATAGGTTATGTCTTTTGCATCTCCTGGAAGTTTGACAGTAAGTAACGCAGTAACAGTTACCTGACCACTTGATGTTATGGTTGTGGATGCCTGCGAGAACCTTGCAGTGGTTCCCTGTAGGTTAAACCCATAAACATCAGGCGCCATCTCAATTTCCCAGTGGTCCCCTTTGTTTATTGCGCCACCAAGCAATGTGAGTGAAATTGTTATCTTGCGATCCATGCTAACAAAGTCTACCTTTGGATTTTTTATCTCTGATGCGGTTTTGTATCCTATAAGCTCCCTGATAAGCAGATATTCGTTATGCTCGTACTGCGCAGATATCGAGCTGTACAGATTTGTGGGATAGGTGATCACCCATTCAATGTGTATATCACCAACACTGTTCACAGTAAATGTGTCTGTCTCAGTGATTGTTGTAGCAGCCACACTCATTGGTATCATACAAATCAGCATCCACATCACAACAAAAACTATTATTTTCTTCATTTTTTTCACCTCCTACTCAGGCGGAACAATGCCTGATTTCCAGACCGCTCCCACATCCACAGTAAGTGTCCACTGTGCATTATTAAGTGTATCAACTGCATTCGTGTTTGCATCTGCCGCTGAACATGTTGAGCCTACTGCTGTAGATTCTATTGGATAGATACTCCCGCTCTGCGGTAGAATTATTCCTGGAATCGCATGCCCTGGGATAAGGAAAATAACTGTGCTCACACCCACTGCTTCCATCATCGTTGCCATGCACAGGGATGTCTCAATACAAGTGCCTCCCTTGTTAGCTATGACATCCTTTGGGTACATAAGGTATTGGGCTAAGTGGGCATCCGATGAGCCAGAAGGAAATTCACTAACTGGTGAAATATATTTTACCTCCTTATCATGTAAGTAACTGATGTTTTGCGTTTTGAAACCAACATTTGAATAAACCGAACACTGTTACAGTTTTGGATGGGATGCTTATGGAGTTGCCAATAGTG
>JASEEW010000088.1 GCA_030019485.1 Thermoplasmatales archaeon
GATTAACTGTACAAGCCTGTAGGGTAAAAAGGAATAAAAACCATACTTTAAGATTAAAAAAGAATGTTAAATCGCTTGCTAAAGGCAATAGTGCATGGAAAGACATGGTTTATGAAAATATAGAAATATTGCCTGAGCAATATAACTCCTGCTATCACAGATGTAGCATAGGCTGAATCAATAATATCTAGTGAGAAAAGAAGGCTTGGATATGTGTTGTTCTCAAAGAAAAGAAAAACGCAAAAGATTGAGAAGAGATTAAGAACAGTAGTATACAACCTATTAGTAATAGTGAAACATAAGAGCAAGCGAAATACTTAATGAGCCGTTGGTTCTACCCAGCCTAAAATATATAGTTTCATACCCATCTTGGTATAAAAATAGATTTGTCTAGATGGGTTACTCTTAAAATCAGTTTTTTTTTTATCAAAAAATGAATCTCTTAAATGTTTTTGTGAAAATATTTAGAGGATAAGAAATTTCTAAAAAAAACATCAAAAACAGGATGCACTACTCAATTCTCGGACAACGCCTCCTCTATATCTTCCTCTATCACGAATGCGCCAATGTAATCGCAGTCCTTGCAGTGATACTTGTATCCTGTGATTAGTCCTGCCTCATAGTAGAGTTCATGACCCCCGCACTGGGGACAGGTAAGCCTTTTTCTTGTTTTCTTTTTCATTCTTCACCTCTTTTCAGTAGTAGTTAGGGGCTAGGGGTTAGGAAACAGACTGCCCCTAATCCCTGACTACTAATCCCTAACTACTTTTTTCTCTCCAGTGTTATTAACTGCCTTTGAAGAAGTATTTGTAAAAAACCTGAAACCCTTTGCGGAACAGGCTCCATCTCCTCCTTGTATTTTTCATTCATCGCCTCACAGATATCCTTCACACTGTGTTTTCCATCGCAGAGTTCCCAGATGTCTGTTCCCTGTTTATCCATCCTTAACCTGATGTTTTCAGGTCCTTTCAGTATTTTATGCAGAAACTTTTCAAACCTGGTGAAATTTTTTTTGAATGTGACAACAACAACACCGTTTTCCTTTTCCCATTTCACATCAAGCCTTTTAGGAACAATTGTTTCCAGTTTTTTTGAAACAGGTGTTTTGAACTTCATAGGTACCTCCATGCCAGAATCATAAACGAAACAGTAAATATTACCGACAGCAGCGCAAAAAGCTGGGTTCTTGTTTTGTTTCTCCATACATGTTTAGCAATCCATGTAAGCCAGCCAAAGATGAATGCGCCAATGAGGCAGACAAGCAGAGGAACTATGCCATAAGCCATGATAAAGAATTGGCTTGATACTACTTAAATATGCCTTCTGGAAACAGTGAAAACTCCGCTCTATTTTATCTCCTCTAAAAAAACTACATACCTTCCTGTCTGCCTGTTTTCCTCTCCCTTTTATTTTTTTAGCATCTCCTTTTAAAGACTCTGAGAGTTATACATACTTTGGGTGATAAAAATGGTAAAAGTAAAGAAGAAAGGCGGGGAGCTTGTGGATTTCGAGCCAGCAAAACTTGAAAGCAGTATCGTAAAAGTAGGTGTTGTTGAAGAGCTGGCAAAAGAGATAGCAGGTTCTATAAGAGTGGAAGAAGGAATGGAAACAGCAAATATCAGAACACAGGTGGTTAGTGCACTACAAGCAAAGGAACAATCAGAGGCTGCCAAAAGATACGAGGAGTTCAGAAAAGAATAATTACCTTCTTCTCTTTTTCTTATTTTTTGAATACCATATTTTTTCCTCTGAAATACTGTTTTTTTCCTAGTTCCTGTTTTCCCTTTCTTCACCATAATATTTTTTTGTTGAATATTTCAGCAACCTATAAATATTCACAATGAGTTACAATAATTAATGGGGAAAGTGAGAAGTTTTACATACAGGCGTGCTTTAACTGCAAAAGGCTTGGAAAAGATTGAAAAGGACACGATGCAACTGTATGAGCCTGATATGTATGCAAATTTTAACACAGGCACACTTGAGCAGTACTTGGATGAAAGATACAGGGTAACCAGTTTTAAGAAAAAACAGTGGGTATGGAAAAAGGTTGCCGTTGGAATAATCGTAGGAGCGATATTCGCTATAATCAACCAGTATGTAGGACTGAAGGTTGGGATGATTGTCGCAGGAAACTGGTATCTGATGTACATGCTGGGATTAGCGTTAAGATGGAGCCCTGCAGAGATCAACATGTCCTCAGGCGCAAGCACGGGTGCATCTGCTACCTGCACAGGCTTTGTTTTCACATATCCTGCAATCTTTTTGCTTGCATATCATTGGGCTTACGAAGGTGAAGGCGGTTCACGTCTCATAACGCCAGAGACTATTCCAGCTGTTTCAATCGCTTTGGTTTCATGCCTGCTTGCAGGGTTTCTAGGCGTACTTTTTTTCACTATTTTCAGAAAAATTTGGCTTATAGAGGATCCTTTGCCTGTCCCGGGCTTTGAGGCAACAATAAAACTCTTAGACATAGCACATGACATTACAGCGGGTTCTGTTGAAAGAGCAAAAAAATCGTTGAAGATCATTTCTGCGTGTTCTGTTGCAACAGGAATTTTTGTGTTTTTAAGAGACTTCCCGCTGATAAAAGGCGAGAAAACAGCTGTTTATGCTGCAAACAGGGCTGGAGAAATTTCTGTGTTGGATTTACTGTTCTCCAGCAGTAAATGGTACATAAAAGGTGATCTCATTCAGCCCTATGAAACAGACATGAATATTTACACGCACATAGGTTTTGGTCTTTCCCCATTGATGATAACCATTGGGTGGTTCATGAAAATGAGGTCTGCATTTTTGATGTCAGCAGGAACATTACTGACATGGTTTGTTATCATACCATTAGCACTTGGCATAAATGTTCCAATATATTGGCCGGTAGATGGTGTATATTATTATGTTACAGAACCCACAAAATTCCTTAATCCGGAATACGGTTTGACACCTGCAATTATCGCGCATTCAAAGGTTGCAACACCAATAGCAATAGGTGCAATCATAGGAGGAGGTATTACAGCATTGCTTAAAATGTCCAAGGTGTTCAAAACCTCTGCAGAAGACATACTCAAACTCAGGGGTAAAGAAAGAAAGGATTACATAAAAGGTAGAGGATGGTATGAATGGCCAACATCCCATATACCAATAGCGGCTGTAATAGCATTTGTTGGTATAGCAACTGTTTTCTCTTTTGCAGGCTTCCCGGTCCTGCAATCAATTGCACTTTCAATCGTATTAATCATTGTAACATTCTTTTTATCAGCAATCGCAGTAAAGGTTATGGGAGAGGTTAGAATAACACCTGTATCAGGCACATCATTCATCACACTTTTAATACTTGTTGGTGTGCTCACAGCCATGGGAACACCTAAACATATCACATTAATAATGGCGCTTCTGGGAACAACTGTTTTTGGTACTGTATGTTCACTTTCAGCAGATATCATAGGTGATTTCAAGGCAGGGATTTACTGCGGGACAAAACCATACAATCTCATAAAAGGTGAAATTACAGGCATGCTCCCAGGGGCGATAGCAGCAGCGATAGGTGCAACCATTCTATCATATGGTCTGGCAACAGGTGCATTAAACCTTGCAGCGCCTCAGGCACATGCATTCGCCACATTCTCACAGGTAATCATGGGTGGAAAGGCGCCTTATGATTTACTTCTACTCGGTTTTTGCATTGGTGTTTTTGCAGAAATCGCCACAGGAATGGGCACAGCATTTGGTCTTGGAATGTATCTTCCACTTTCTGTAACACTACCAATATTATTCGGAGGAATTTTCAGAGATGTATGGGAGAAGAAATGGCTTGAGCCAAAAGCAAAGGCAGAGAAATGGGATGAAAAAACAAAAACCCTGAAAGTAATAAACACCTACATGATTGGCACTGGTCTTCTAATAGGTGAGGCAATCGTTGGCACAATCATAGCAATATATCTTGTTATACCATTATTCACAGGAGGCTAGTACCAAAGCGGGAAATATAATTTGCCGCCGCATTTTGGGCAAACATCCTTTTCTACAGATTTTTTTGTTTTACAGCAGTCTGGGCAGATAAGTATTTTACATTTTTTACATTTCATCATATCTCCTCCTTTTGTCATTATTGATTCTTTCGCAGCCCAGCCAGAATACTCTGTATTGCACACACCGCAGGTGTAACCTGTTTTACCAATAATGCTTCCATCAATTTTTTCTAACGTCTCAGAAACCTTCTCAACCTTCTTCCAGACCTTTTCCGCTGTTTCACCCATTGATCACACCAGCAACTTATTGTTTTGTTACTATAAATATTTTCTCTACATTCTTTTCATTACTTTCTTCTTTCCAGTATTATCTTTTTCTGCCTATTGCATAGAAGCAGGGTGTAAAAGAAAAACTTAGACCGTTTTCAATTCTCTTAATCTCCTCCGTCTTATATTTTTTTATCTGCTCCTTTGTCCAGCCATTTCTCTGAAATAATTTTTCCAACACCCAGAATTGGTTTAAGAACATGTCTAAACGTTTTTTATCACCTTTAAGTAAAATATAATCGCTCTCGGTATCAATCCCAAACTCTGTTTTTAATCCTGCCTTACTAAATAGGTATTTCAATTTTCGACCAGTATACAGATCAGCACCAATCTCTTCCATGTTTTTTAAGATTAGAGGAGATGCTTTGTTTTCTGGATAATCAATTCTGCCTGCATAATCTGGTTCCAATGTAGCAAGAACCATTCCATTCTTTTGAGTCACTCTTACCATTTCGTTTACAGCCTTCTGCTGGTCTTTAATATAAACAAGGACAATATTAAACATAACAAGATCAAAAGCCTCATTCTCAAAAGGTAAATCCAGAACATTTGCTTTTATCACCTTAGTATTGTTGATATCTGACAGAAGTCTTTCTGCTCGCTGGAGTTTTCTTTCATCAATATCGACACCAACAACATCTCCTTTAGTTAAAAGAGCGATATCCATTGTAACAGCACCTGTTCCACAACCCACATCCAGTATTCTTCTTTTGTTTTTTAAATCCACTTTTTTGTATAATCTGTGTCTATACTCTTTGCTTTCATCTGCTTGTTGTTTTAATTTTTTTGCCCAATCCTCTGCTGTCCAATCATCTTTTTTAATAGCTGACATTTTATCATCCCTGCAAATGTTGGTTTCCAAATACATTTATGTTACTATAAATATATTTATATTCCCTGAACAAGATACATTGTTTCACTCTGGGGCTGTGGGGTAGATTGGTCAATCCTACGGGCTTTGGGACAGCCCTTTTCTTCTTTTTTATCAAAAAGAAGAAAATTCGTAGGAGCAGAAGCTCCTATTCTTCTCCGAATGTAATGAGGAGATATGAGGAATGAAATTCCGAAATACTACAAATTTGCATAAGCAAATTTGTAGAGCAACTGGCGGAAAAGAAGAAAAACAGCCTACTTACTACGGAATTGTATAGCAATTCCGTACGTTGCTAGGAATTTGCAAAGCAAATTCCGTTGCATCAGTAAGCTTAGGCAGTTGCCTATGGCAACTGCCATTTTCTCTTGGCTGGCAAGAGAGCCTGAGACCCCGATTCAAATTCGGGCAGCCCCATTTTTAAATTGTGAGCAGAGCGAACAATTTAAAAATACGAGGAATTGCGTAAGCAATTCCGAAGTATTTTCAAAAATTGTCCGAACAATTTTTGAATGAAAAGAGGTACGAAATGAGCAAAAATACGAGGAATGCGAAGCATTCCGAAGTATCATCAAATTTCCAGAGAAATTTGATGTAAAAAGGAAGCGAAAGCGAGCGAGTAATCTAAAAATACGAGGAATTTTGCGTTAGCAAAATTCCGAAGTATCATCAAATTTATGAAAGAAATTTGATGCAAGAAAGGTTTGAGGGTGAGTTATGAAAAACAATGTTGAAATCTGTCATGATAAAATCGCAGAGAACTATGATACAAAATGTGATAATGATTTGTACATGAGGTTGTATGAAGATGTTACTTGGGACAACATAAAAAGATTTCTTCCAAAAAACAAAAATTCTTTGATACTTGATGCAGGCGGTGGTACTGGCAGATGGGCTGTGAAAATTGCAAAATTAGGTTATAATGTAGTTTTAACAGATATATCAAACAACATGCTTAAGGCTGCTGAAAAGAAAATAGAGAGGAATAATTTATCGAACAAAATAAGGATTGTTAGAGCCGATATTAAAAACATGAGGATGTTTCAAAATGAAAAATTTGGTTTGGTTTTGTGTGAAGGCGACCCTCTCTCATACTGTGGTGACTATAAAAAAGCATTGAAGGAACTGGTAAAGGTTCTGAAAAAAAGAGGACACTTAATTGTGTCTGTTGATAACAGAATCACTAACATCTATCATTTGATTAAGCAGAAAAAGTTTGATGAAATTGAAAATTTTTTGAGAACCGGGAACGTGGTCATCCAAGATTCATCTTCTTACATAGATTTCCCAATCCATGCGTTCACCCAGGAGGAGTTAAAAAATTTGTTTGCAAAAAACGGTCTTAAAGTTTTAAGGGTTATAGGAAAATGTGTTATACTGAACAAAATGATTGATGAGCTGTTGAAAGACAAAAAGCCATATAAACATATTCTAAAGTTATGTATCAGGTTGGCAGATAATTCTGATTACATCAATTTTGGAGGACATCTTGAGATTGTGGGATTGAAATGATTTCTATAGGCATAGACCTTGCAGGCTTAGAAAAAAACAAAACAGGTTTCTGCATTTTGAGAAACAAGGTTGCAGAAACATTTATTGTTCATACTGATGATGAGATTGTTGAAAACGTGAAAAAAATAAAGCCTGATATTGTTGCAGTGGACGCGCCTCTTATTTATCCACCAAAAATCAGGGAATGCGACAGACTGTTAAAGAAATACGGTGCGATGCCTCCAACCATGAAAAGCATGAACATTTTGTCAAAAAGGGGTTTTTTCCTTGCTAAAAGGTTGAAGGATTTTAATGTTATAGAGGTTTTCCCGACGGGAAGCGCGAAAATACTGGGGATATACAGCAGGGGTATTGAGGCAATGAAAAATGGTTTGTTAAATTTTGGACTGGTTTTTGAAAAAAGGGTTTTAACAAAGGATGAGGTTGACTCCATAATTGCAGCATTAACAGGTCTTCTGCATTTGCATAACCTAACAGAGGATGTTGGGGACAAGGAAGGGGTTGTAATCTGTCCTAAGGCAAAGCCTTTTATTCTAAACAAGTATTTTCATTATTGATGTTCTGCCCAAAATGCAAATCACTGATGTATCCGAAAAATGGGAAGCTTGTATGCAAAAAATGCGGCGCTGAAAAGAAAATGGAAAGAATACCTGTTATACGGGAAACATCCAAGGAGAGGGATATGATGATCGTGGAGGAGCAAGCCACACTGCCGAAAACAAGAATTGAGTGTCCGGAATGTCATCATAATGAAGCATATTGGAGGCTCAGGCAGACAAGGGCATCTGATGAGCCTGAAACAAGGATTTACAGATGCGTGAAATGCGGTCATACATGGCGGGAGTATTAATTAAACAGAAAGCCTTTTTCCGGCGTTGTCCGAAAAGGTAAAG
>JASEEW010000001.1 GCA_030019485.1 Thermoplasmatales archaeon
GGTAAACAGAATAAATGATGCTATTGCCATAAAATGTGATGAATATGAGAAATGGATTATTCCAGGAGGAGGCATTGATTTTATTCTTTCCATAGAAAATAATGGAAACAACAATGAAAACGATGAGGTTTCACTCACAGTAGATCCTCTGCCGAAAGGCTGGAATGCAAGTCTGGATAATTACAAACCAAGTATCCTGGGCAAATCCAAAGCAACCGTGACCCTTACTGTGACTGCCCCTTCGAGCGCTAAATTAGATGATTACACAAACATATATGTTTATGCCGTACTTGAAAGAAACAATACCACCGTCGCATCAAAGGTTTTAAAAGCTGTGGTTTCACTTCCAGACCTCACAGTAAAAAATCTTACATTATCAAAATCTCATCCAAGGATTGGTGAGGACATAACAATAAACGCAACTATCTGGAACATTGGGAGGGTTGATGCGTTTTCATCAACCGGTTTTGAGGCAAGATTCTATGTTGATGACAAACAGGTAAACACAACATACATAAACCAGACAACAATAAAACCTGGTGAAAATATAACTGTATCCGCCGGCTGGAACACAACAGGTTTTGAGTCAGGATGGAGAACTGTTAAGGTTTCAGTTGGGCCCTATAATGATACACTGAATGAACTTAACAGGGGCAACAACTATGCATCAAAATCCATACTTGTAGGAAAGGAAAAGGCATGGTGGAAACTGGCTGCAGTTATAGTGGGAATAATAGCATTCATGGCTGCAGTTGCCCTGATACGTAAAATCAGAAGAAGAAGATAAACTCCGCAACCAAAAGCAAGTCGGTATAGATTTCACGTCGAAATCTATGTTGCGGAGTTTAGTAAACATTTTTTTTCAACATTCTATTAATGAGCTCATTTTTTCCATGAATTTTTTTTCATCAAACTTTTTTGCTCTGTTTATGCACTCATCCTTCATTTTCTCCAGCTCATTGATACCGATTTTTTTAATTTTGTTTACAAATGCATCAACATTTGCAGGTAGAAGCCATCCTGTTTTTCCATCCATTATTGTTTCCCTGTACCCCCCTTCATTGGCAGCAAGTGTGATTTTCCCAGAAGCCATTGCCTCAAGCGGTGTCATTCCAAAATCCTCATCCTGGGCTGTTGTTATATGTCCTTTGCATTCAGCATAAAGTTTTGTTAATTCCTTTTCATCGATTTCGCCAAGAAGTTCCACATTTTTTGGTATCCTCAGTTTATTAACATATTTCTCTGCCTCATCCCCTTTACCATACCAGCCAACGATTTTGAGTTTTTCATCTGGCAGTTTTCTGAATATCTCAAGCTGCAGCTCTATCCTTTTATGAGGATACAACCTGTTCACGGAAAGCCAGAAATCACCTATTCTACCAAAATAGTAGTTTGATGTGGGTATCGATGGATGCACAATTTCAGAATTCTTACAATAAAATTTTCTAACCCTTTCCTGCACATTTTTACTGTTGACAACAATTTTATCCATATACTTCATTGAGAGTTTATCGAGTTTGGCATGCCCCCATGTCCAAATCCTAAAAAATATTTTTTTCAATCCTTTTTGATCCTTAATTATATTTTCCCTTAAATCATAGAATGCTCTTACAGGTGTATGGCAGTAATAAAGATTAGGATGATGATGAAAAGATGCATAATGTGCCCAGTTACCTGAAAAAATAAAAAAATCATATTTGTCCGAAAAATCACAGGTCAGAAATTTGGATGTTGTGTATACCTGTTTTAAACCAGGGATGGGGGGGTTCTTTCCAATCTCAATAACATTTACATCATCAAACCCTGCCTTTCTAATCCTCTCTTTATCTATATCAGTTGATATTACATCTGCTTTAATTCCTTTTGCTAAGGTAAGCATGAGTTTTTCTCCACCCCCAATCGCAGTAAAATAATCATGGAATATTGCGATTTTTTTATTCATGCATGAATAGATATTCTTTTAAGTATAAAAATTAAACTGGAAAAACTAATTATTCACAACTTCTTAACATTTAAGGATGAAAATACTTTATTTAGCACCGTGTCAACCATTTCCAGCACCTCATGCGGGTTTCACTCATACATACAATATGACAAAAAACCTACAAGCATTGGGTCATGACATCCATGTTGTTGCCAGATATACAAAAAAAACCGATATAGGATGCTGCATAGAATATGATAACCTACCGGTATATTATGTAGATTGGTCCATACATAGTTTACCTAAATTCATAAACTCATTTGTTCATACTTTGAAAGTTATTGATGATGTGGACATAATCCATGAGCGGTTTGAGGTGCCAGGCGGTGCTGGAATTATATATAGCAAAATGTTTAATATACCAAGTATCTTAGAGGTAAACGATCCTTTTCTTGATAAACAACCTACCAAAAATTTACCTCAGAAAATTAGGGGTTTCATGATGGGGGGGAACAGGTCATGGCAACTGAGATCCTTCTCAGGGATTGTTACCCAAACGAGGATATTAAAAAACATAATTTCAAAAGAAACAAACGTGCCTATAGAGATTGTTCCTAATGGTGTAAACCCTTCATTTTTTAATCCTGATGTAAAATCAGTATATACCTCTGATAAAAAGGTTATAGGATTTGTTGGGGCGTTCGAAAAATGGCATGGGGTAAATGATTTAATAGATGCTTTTAAAATAGTCAGGAAAAAAGAAAATGTAAAACTGTTGCTTATAGGTGGTGAAAGAAAAAAAATAATTGGGGATATCGTTTTCACAGGCCCTATTCCATACAAAGAGATGCCAGGATATCTAGCTTCTTGTAATATCTTAGTTGCGCCATTTAATCCTATGTCAGATGAGAAAAAAAAGGAGATATTCCAAAAATACGGTATGTGGTGGAGCCCACTGAAAATATTTGAGTACATGGCTGTGGGTAAACCTGTTGTTACATCAAATGTGGGTGTTATACCAGAGTATGTTGAAGATGCAGGTTTGATATACAAAGCAGGGGATATAAAGGATTTAGCGAGCAAAATTCTTCTATTGCTTGATGATGATAAGTTAGCGGAAAGGTTAGGCAGATGTAGTAGGGAAAAGGTGGTAGAGAGTTATACTTGGGAAAGCCAGGCAAAGAAAATGATTGAATTTTACAAGAAAACATTAAACATGTTTAAATAAGCCTTCTTGCTTTGATAACTATCCCCATTGATCTATAAATTTTCAAAAATTTTATGTCAAAAACACCTGCTTTTTTAATAACCCTAAGTTTGTTTTTCTCGAGAAGTTTTTCTAAATCCTTAAATGTAAAGTAATGTAGGTGCCCGCCGTCATATGCTTCTTCGTCATCTGAGGTTTTAGGAAATCTCCCTGCAATTATAGAGATGACGTGTTTCCAATACTGGATATTTGGTGATGAGATAATAAGTATCCCACCTTTTTTTATAACCCTACTGAGTTCAGCGGTAAACTTTCTTGGGTCAAAAATGTGCTCTATCACATCGAGACAAATAACAGCATCAAAACAATTGTCTTTAAAAGGCAACCCCAGATTGAGATTAGCTTTGACCGCTCTTATCGAAAGTTCTTGTGCTCGTCGAAGTGCTTCCCTCGACAAATCAACACCATAAATTTCTTTGTATCTATCTTTAACCAATGTAGCAAAACTACCGTTTCCGCATCCGATATCTAATAACCTATCACCTGAACCAACCAACTTCGATGCAATATCCATCCTAGAGCCTGTCTCTACTTTTCTACTCTCTTTTAATTTTCTAGCCCATATCTCGTCGTATATCTTTGTTATTTTTACAGTTAGCACAACACTCACCTTTCTATAAGAGTTTTATTTCATCCAATCATACACCCAGCATTTTTCCGATTTTATTATAAATTTGCCACAGCTTTCTATGCTTATCCACGTTCAACACATCTTTTATGTTAATCCCTTTACTCCCCACCCATAAACCACCAACGTCTTTACAATAGTCCTTAAACAAAACGTGATATTTATATAATCCAAACGGTTCATGGTAATAATTTCTATTTGCATCGTGAAGGATTACCACGCCTTCATTTTTAACAAGCTTATAAGCCTTAATTAGACAGTCCTTCCTCGCTCTACCATCAACTAAGATAAAATCAAAATTTCCAAACTTACTTGGGAATTCTACATAATCTGTTAAATCAGGATATGCACCATCTCCATACTTATCTGTCCATGGAAAATGATTTGGGGGTATATGAAATATTTCAACATTCGAATTTTGATTTATATTTTCAATTTTTTTAGACCAGTCTTTTTCATGTTCTATAGAAATCCACTTCGAATTTTCGCTCACAAAAATTGGAAAATATATTGTACCATAACCTGTCCCCCACTCCAAACACTTCTGAGGTTGTAAATGTTTTAATATCTCTTTAATAATTTCAATTTCTCTATATTTCATCCAAGGCTTGATTATTATCTTATTGAAAACTTTGCCTAATATTTTATCTCTATATTCTCTATAAATTTGTGAAAAGAATATTGTAATAGCAGGTATGTTGTCTTTCATGCTTCTTTCATGTTGAACCATATTGACCCCTATCTCAATTTATCATGCACGCCGAGCCGATTGTGCATAACGCCCCCCCCAGCTATCTAATAACCTATCACCTAGATCAACTAACTTTGATGCAATATCCATCCTAGACCCTTTTTCTACTTTTCTAATTTCTTTAGATTTTCTAGCCCATATCTCATCATATATTTCTGTTATTTTTCCAGTTAACATATCTGTCACTTTATATCTATAAGGGATTTATACACATTTATAGTTTCATCAACCATTTTTTCTACGCTGAACTTTTCTAAAATTTTTCTTCTCGCATTTTTCTTAATTTTGTTTGAAATTTCTTTTTCCATTAAAACTTTCATAACAGATTCAGTTAAAGCCTTTGTATCACCCGCAGGCACAAGAATCCCATCTTTCCAGTTTTCAATCACATCTGGAATCCCACCAATGTTTGAGGCAATAACTGTTTTTCCAGATGCCATAGCTTCTAAAACAACCAATGGTAATCCTTCAACCCTGATGCTGGGTGCAACAAATACGTCAGATGCAGAATAATATTTTGGTAAATCGTTATCTAAAACCTCACCAGTGAATATTACGTTTCCATCTATACCCAAATTTTTTACTTGCACCTTTAAGCTGTCCATGTATGGCCCAACACCAACGATTAACAACACCGCGTTTGCCCCTCTCAGAATTTTTGGAAGGGAATAAATAACATTTTGAAATCCTTTTTCTCTTTCAACCCTACCTACACATAAAATCATTTTTTTTGTATTTACACCATACTTCATTCTAACATCATCCCCATCCATACTTGGACTGAATTTATTTGTGTCAATCCCATTCAGAATGGGAAAAACCTTTCTACTATCTATAGGATAGTAGTTTTTTAAATGAGGAATTAGTTTTTGACTTACTGTGATTATTGCATCAGAACTAGGAAGGTAAGCTCTTTCCCATATTATATATTTGTATAAATCCTTAAAAATATCTAGCAATGATAACCCAGAATTTATGGGATGACGAAATGAGAACTGGAGAGTTTTGGTTTTTGCCTCATTAAGAAATGTGCCATGCAATGTTGCAACAAATGGAAGATTATATTTTTTATTCAATCCTTTTTTTATAAGATAATATCCACCCGCACTTTGACTATGGACTATATCAAACCTTTCTTGTTTATGCAGTGTTTCAAATTTTTTAACACTTTCAAACCACCATTTCTTTGAATATATTCTTGGTTTTGTGTGCTTTAGATAATAAATATCTACACCCTCTATGTTCTCCCGCTCATCCCCTTTAGGATGCCCTGTAGTGATAACACTTACATTATGTCCCTTTTTTACAATGCCTTTACAGAGAAGTAAGGTATGTCCTTCCATGCCACCAGTACCATGTGCAGGTATTGCGCGTGTAAGTATGCAAATATTGTATTTTCGTGCCATTCTAAGAAAAGATAATATATTAAGCGTTATTAATGTTTTACTTATTGTTGTTGTATTACACAGCACTATGAAACGAAAGGCTTTATAGGCCAAAATTAGATATAGAATACTGATGAAGAGTAGAATGGAAAAAAAAGAGCCTTGGGGTAAATGGGAAAATTTGTTGGTGTATCATCAAGGAATGGGGTACAAGGTTAAGAGAATAACTGTCAGTCTTAAAGAATGTTTAAGTCTTCAATATCATCAGCATAGGGATGAATTCTGGGTTGTTGTTTCAGGAACGGGAAAGATTACTTTGGGCAAGGATGTTTTTTTCTTGCAAAGAGGTAAAAGTGTATTTATACCAAAAACCGTTCCGCATAGGGTTGAAAATCCTGGTGGGATCCCATTGACTATAATAGAAGTGCAAATAGGTGAGCTGTTAGAAGAGGATGACATTGTGCGGATAGAGGATAAATATGGCAGGGCATGATGTTTTACATGGAAAAATAAACTATTTGAATACCCAAAACTTACTACCAACAAAGTTGTTTAGTGTAGCAACACCAATAGCAACCAGTTGTGCAAGGACATACCACATATTTCCATACTGAACTAGGATATACAAAACCCCTAAATTGATTAGCAAGCCGATAATACATACAATAAAAAATTTAGAATACTGTCCTGCAACCTTTATGCCTTTACTTTTTTCCTTAAAAGTCCAAATCTTGTTTAAAACAAAATTGCTTGATACAGCAACAACAAATGCAACAACAGCGGCAAACATGTACCAGAGATATAAAAATTCAACTAAACTGTACAGTACACAGATATTGACAAGTACACCTATACCCCCTACAATGCAGAATTTAAAGAATTGATGAAAAATAGATTTTTTATAAGAATATAACATGAGCAGATGCAAAAGATAATTTTTATATTCTTTAAAGTTCAACTTGCTTTTTCCATGCTTTCTATCTCTAAAAGTATAGGGAAGTTCTATTACGTTCCGGTAACGGCCTTTTACAAGAATTTCTAGACCGATTTTGTACCCTTTTGGGTTCAGGTTCACATGGTTTATTATCTCTTTTTTTAAAAAGAAAAAACCAGACATTGGATCATCTATTCTTGTCAGTGGTTTTGCTAAGAAGGTTGCACCCTTTGACACAATCTTTCTTTTCACTGACCAATTTTCAATATTCCCCCCTTTAGCATATCTGCTTCCAATAACAAAATCTGCCTTTCCATCAATTATTGGTTTTAACATTACCTGTATCGCATCTGGCGGATGACTTAAATCTGCATCCATAACACCAAAAATGTCACCTTTCGCTATTTTGAAGCCATCAAGCACAGCGGAAGAAAGACCTGTTTTATTTTTTCTAATTAACACATGAAGATTATATTTTTCCTTTAATTTTTCTGCAACCTGCCCTGTACCATCTGGGGAATTGTCATCTACAACAACAACCTCGGTTTCTATATTACGACAGGCATCAAATATTTTTTCTATCAACTTTTCTATATTTTCCTTTTCATTATATGTTGGAATCACTATTGATATCATTTAAACCATCTATCCTTTAATAGATTTTCTTCTATTAATGTTTCTCTTAATTTTAGATATTAAGAGTCCGACACCAATGGGAAAAGGAAACAGAACAGATAAAAACCTATGAAAATCATAAACACATTTCAAACAGGAGTAAAAAGAAATAAAAACAACCATGTATATTGCAAGGTCCGTGTATCTTTTTTTAAATAGATACCACGATATGTATAAATAAACACCTATCATAGCAATCCAAACAAACTCAAAGTAGAGATGCTGATAAAAGATTTCATTAAAAAAACCAAAAAAAGGGAAAGTAAGCCCTTGTTTCCATCCTTTCTGCGCCTGTAGGTAAATGAAGAAATCGCCAGATATTAGATAGTAGTAACTAAAAACTATGACAAGCCCCATAGGGATCAAGAATAAACACACAATTTTCTTAACCCTGAATTTTATGTTTTTTAACAATCGAACAAAAACAGGGGATACATTATAAATTGGAAATGAGGGAAGTACAAGTAACAGAAAATATATGGGACAAAGTAAAACGCCAACCGTTTTTGTCATGGTTGCCATAACTCCAAAAATTGAGGAAAATAATATTTTGTCTTTTTTGAAATAATAGAACGATACCAGTAATAACAAAATAAACAAAGGCTCAGCCATGCATGCAAAAGCGTATGCTATGAGGATTGGTTGAGCTGGTAGAAAGATGGATGCAATAAGTTTTTTATTGGTTATATTATATAAATATAGCAACCTGTAGAAAACATAATTAGAAAGTATTAATAAGAGAACATTCATTGTTAGAGTGGTTAACTCATACTCCCCTGTGACTGAGGCTAAAGCCTTTATGACAAGGGGATACAGTGGTAGAAAACCAAATGTTGTATTACTGTATCCATTTTTTGCAATGTCAATGTAGTGTTTTCCATCATATCTTGAGATGAGGTGATGGATAATATTCGTGAAATATGCCCCACCCACCATACATAATACACTACACGTAACCACACAAATAACCAATATCGAAAGAATGCGGATATTAACTTGTATGTTTTTCATTGGAGCTACATGAAGGTGAAACCTATAAAAACGTTCCTTTTCACATACTATTCATTGAAATAATCTATAAACCATTATATTTATCTTATTTAGGGATGCTGATGAGAAATAACATAAAAAAGAAACTCTGTGGGGATGTGAGAGAATTTGTTAGAGCAGATCCATTGACTATTCTGGAGCAGTTAAAAAAAATTCTTAATCCTGATGTATTCCTATTTGTTTTTTCAAATAAGTTATCAGTTCATTTCTCAAATCATTTCTTTCCAATGATAATGCAATGTTTGCCTTTACCCAATCAATCTTTGTTCCAATATCATATCTTTTCCCTTTGAACTCATACGCATAAACATCATGATTTTTTCTTAGAAGATTTAAGGCATCTGTCAATTGTATTTCGTTGTTTATTCCGGGTTTTGTTTTTTTGATGCAATCAAAAATATTTGGTGTTAGAACATATCTTCCAAGCATTGCAAGATTTGATGGGGCCTTCCCAGGCAATGGCTTTTCTACCAGACTCTCTATGAAATAAACATTGTCATCAATTTTTTTTCCCTTAATCACACCATATTTACACAGTTTTTCTTTAGATATTTTCTCGATGCATACAACAGATTTTTTGTATTTATTGAAAACATCAATAAGCTGCTTTGTGCACGCTGTTTTATCTGTAGTTATGTCATCACCAAGCAGGACTGCAAAAGGTTCATTTCCAACAAATTCTTTAGCACAAAGAATCGCATCACCTAATCCTTTCTGCTCCTTCTGCCTGATGAAATGGACATGTGCCATGTTTGATATTTCCTGAACCTTTTTTAATTCATCAGTTTTCCCGGCTCTTTTAAGAAGGTGTTCTAGTTCAAATGATTTGTCAAAATGGTCCTCAATAGCCCTCTTACCTCTACCGGTGATTATAATTATATCTTTTATACCCGAGAACACTGCCTCCTCAACAACATACTGTATCGCAGGTTTGTCTACCAATGGGAGCATTTCCTTTGGTTGAGCCTTTGTTGCTGGTAGAAATCTTGTTCCCAAACCAGCTGCTGGTATTACTGCCTTCATCAATGTATTATATAGGTTTTTGGGGTTTTAATTGTTATGTAAAGATTTTTAATCATTGAAAAAGATAACGTTACCATGAAAATATCAATCATAGGGACAGGATATGTTGGTCTTACTACAGGGATAGCATTTGCCAAGTACGGTTTTAATGTTGTTTGTGTTGATAAAGTAAAAGGAAAGATTAAAAGTTTGAGTAATGGTGTTGCGCCTTTTTATGAGCCAGGATTGGGTAAGATACTTAAGAAACTGGTGGATGAACGTTTGATTGAAGGTTCAACAAATCTTGAAAAAGCTGTAAAAAACAGTGATGTTTCATTTATATGTGTTGGTACACCTTCCTTGCCCAATGGGTTAATAAGTTTAGAACATGTTAAGGATGCAGCAAAAGATGTTGGAAAAGCATTAGAAAAGAAAAAAGGCTATCATCTTGTTGTCGTAAAAAGTACAGTAACACCTTTAACAACAGAAAAAATTGTTTTAGCTTTAATTGAAAAATATTCTAAGAAAAAGGTTGGTAAGGATTTTGGAATTTGCATGAACCCTGAGTTTCTGAGAGAGGGAAACGCATTAAATGATGCATTACATCCTGACAGGGTTGTTATGGGTGAATATGACAAAAAAAGTGGTGACATTTTAATGAAACTTTACAGGAACTTTAAATGCAAAAAAATGAGGACAAAACTTAGAACTGCTGAGATGATTAAATATGCAAGCAATTCTTTTCTCGCAACAAAAATCACGTTTGCAAATGAGATGGCAAACATATGTGAAAAATTTGGGATAGATGTTTATGAGGTTATGAAAGGTGTTGGTCTTGATAAAAGAATCTCGCCGTATTTTCTTAACGCAGGGTGTGGGTTTGGTGGAAGCTGCTTCAAAAAAGATATAAGTGCCATTATTTCTGCATCTAGATCAAAAAACTATACACCGAAACTGCTGGAAACCGTTCTTGATATGAATGAAACACAGCCACTACAAATCATAAGAATGGCTGAATCAGTTTTAGGTAATCTAAAAAATAAAAAAATCACATTACTTGGATTATCATTTAAACCAGGAACAGATGATGTCAGAGAAACAAGGGCTTTGTCTATTGCAAAAACACTTTTAAAGAAGGGTACAAAAATTATTGCCTATGACCCAAAAGCAATGAAAAATTTTAAAAAACTAGCTGGGCATAGAAACATTGTGTATGCAAAGAATGCAAAGGCAGCACTGCGAAAAGTTGATGCTTGCATAATTCAAACATCATGGGAAGAGTTTAAGAATTTAAGACCTAAGGATTTCAAGGTGATGAAAACACCGGTAGTTATCGATGGTAGGAGGACTTTTGATAATACAGAAATTTTTGCTAAAAATGGAATAGTTTATCTTGGCATTGGGTGGAAAAATTTCGCGATATAACAAAAATTTAAGTACAAGCACGCATATTATCTTTTATGGCGCAGCAAAAGAAAACAAAAAAAGGCGAGGGTTTTCATTCAGCCGCAGGGCTGATACGCTACTTTGATTCAGAAGAGGAGACAGCATTAAAAATTGACCCGAAACTCGTTATTGCTTTTTGCATCGGCATTGCCATAATGCTTGAGGTTGTAAGATATTTGTACCCAACATAAAATTTTGCTCCCAAAAAAATCTGAATAATTTTTAAAAAAAATTCATAACTTTTCTTTTTATTTCCAAATTTTTTCAAAACATAGAGAAACATTTATCTGTTAACAATGCATTACCGTTCATGATAAAATTCTATTTTGGAATTTTATCAGGTTGTGTAGGAGGTAAGAAATGGCAAAGAAAAAAGCGAAGAAGAAAGCGGTAAAGAAGAAGGGAGCTAAGAAAAAGAGAAGAAGATAGATGCTCTCATCTTCTATTTTTTTCTTTTTTTAATTTTGTATTACAACACCTTTCAGATACGTATCATATGCATCTATGATTTTTACATCAACAAATCTTCCCAAATCTATTTTGTCTTTTATCACAACAGGCCTGTACGCATCTGTCCTGCCAATCACCGTGTTGTTTTTTCCAAACTCTGCTGTGAGTATTTTTTCTTTTCTTCCAACAAAAGATTCAAAATTCTTTTTACTGATTTCTAATCTTAGTTTTGAAAGTTTCTTTGTTCTTCCCTTGACAATTTTACTGTCCAATCTTTTCATGGTGTATGCCTTTGTTTTCGGTCTCGGTGAAAACGCCTTAACATTAACAATATCCGGTCTTGTTTCTTTAATCAGCTCGCAGCTTTTTTGAAACTGCTGAGATGTTTCTGTTGGGAAGCCGGCGATAATATCTGTGGAAAGCGTGATGTCGTTAAATGCGCCTCTGAACCTGCGCACAATGTATCTAAAATCATCCACCCTGTAATTTCTTCCCATCTTTTGAAGTATTTCATCGTCACCGCTCTGAACCGGCAGATGCAGAAACCTGAAAACCTTTTCATCACTGTATGAATCGAGGAGTTCATCAAGTGCTGGTAAAACGGTGTCAGGGTTCATCATCCCGATTCTGAGTTTGAAATCGCCAGAAATTTTTGTTAGATTGTTAATTAATTCTGGCAAATTTTTGTCAATGTCCTTTCCATAGGCGCCTGTGTCCTGCGCGGTAATCCTGATTTCCTTGTATCCAAGATTTACTGCCCTTTCAACACATTTCCCTATGCTATCAGGGGGATAACTTTTTAGATTTTTTCTCGCAATCTTTGTTATGCAGAAAGAACATTTTCCCAGGCATCCTGACGAGATTGGTATGATTGCTTCAACCCGTTTTTCCTTTCTTTTTGGCGGGTAAGGATATAATTTTGTTTTGTAATTTTTTGTTCCATCAATCATCCCCAGTATTTTGCAGAGCTCATCTGGCGGTAAAATCTTTGCGGTTGGCGCAATGTTTTTTATTTTTTCTTTTTCAGCAGATGCCATGCATCCTGCAACAACAAGGTTTTTTCCTGTTGAACTAAATTCTTTTATCCTGTTAATCATTCTTCTCTCTGTGCTTTCAATAACTATGCATGTGGCAAGAACTAGAACATCCGCATCATCAACGTTATTTACTATCTCATGTCTTTCACTTACAATGTCTTCCATTATTTTTGCCTCACCATAGTTCATTGAGCATCCATGCGGTTCAAAGTAAACTTTCATCATGATGCATTTGTTTTTGGATATAAAATTGTTTTCCTACTGCAAAGTCAAGGAAGATATGCAGCATTGATAAACAAATGAAAGGCGCAATATTACGGAATTTGCTCTGCAAATTCCTAATATTTCAGGAAAAATGCAGAGCGTTTTTCCGTGAAAAGTGTAAAATGCAAAATATTTTGCATTTTTCAATTTGCATTCTTCATTTTTCACTAGTTATTATGGAAAACGTTGAAAACGTTTTCCTAATATTTTAGGAAAATGCTTTCGGCATTTTCCGTAAAATGCAGATGTCTGCTGACTTTACAATAAGCATAGATTTATATATTCACTTATCAATTACCACTTCTCTAAAAGGTGAAAAAATGAACGTGTTCATAGAAGGATACAAAAACAGCATGCACAATTTTTTTAAATGGAGAACTGAAACAAAATTTGTTTACAAACTTGTGATGTGTTGCTCTTTTGCCTGTTTCACAGGCTTGATGGCACAGCTCAGGTTTTATCTTCCATTCACACCTGTTCCATTAACAGGGCAGACATTCGCAGTCCTACTTTCAGGTGTAATACTTGGAAAATACTATGGCGGTCTCAGTCAGGGTATTTATGCAGGACTTGGGTTTGCTGGTGTTCCATGGTTCGCAAATTGGAGTGGGGGGCCTGCTGTCCTGTTAGGACCAACAGGCGGGTACATAATTGGTTTTATTCTTGCTGCATTATTCATAGGCTGGGCTGTTGACTCAAATGTTAAGATAAGAAGTTTACCAAGCATGCTTGGTTTAATGCTGTTTGCCGATATAGGGTTAATCCTTATCCCTGGAACATTATGGCTGTACATATGGCTGAATACTTTTTATCCTGCTGGTATATGGGAAGCAATGCTGATGGGCTTCATTCCTTTTGTAGCAGGTGACGCAGTAAAGGCTTTTGCTGCTGGAACAGCCGGACGACTGACAATACCAAAAACTGCCTACAGTAGATAAATTCATGAAACTAAGAGGGCATCATCTAATATGCTTTCAGTTTTTTAGAGGAGAAGGATATAGCAAAATTTTTGTGGAAAACGCAAAAAAGATAGCTGAATACTGGGAAAAAAACCCTGCTGAAACAGTAAATCATGCAGATGATATATGCGGGTTTTGTCCTTTTCTAAGAAATGGAAAATGCAGTAAATATGAGGATATTGAGAAGAATGATGAACTTGCATTAAAACTCTTAGGATTGAATGTAGGGGATAAGGTAAGAAAGGGTTTTGTAAAAAAACAGCTGCCAAAAATACTTAATGAATGGAAAGAAAAGGCATGTAAAAATTGTGAGTGGAAAAAACTGTGTGTATTGGAATATAAAAATATTACATCAAATGGATAACATCACCTGAAACGATTTTTTCACCAGATTCAAGAACTAATCTGCCATGTTCATCAACATCTACTGCTTTTCCATCAATAACCTTGTTTGTTGCTTTTATTTTTACTCTCCTGCCTATTGTGGAGCAGAGTTTTTTGTACTCATCCAAAACATTTTTCTTGGAAAATTTTTCAAAATTCTTCAGAATACTGTTTAAAACTGCATCCCTGGAAACATTTTTTCCTGTTTCATCATTTATTGATGTTGCTGTTTCCAGGGGTGTTTTATTTATGTTTACGCCAACACCAACAACAGCAAAATCATCAAGGCACTCGATGAGTATGCCTGAAATTTTTTTGTCCCCCACCATAACATCATTAGGCCATTTTAACACTGGGAATAAACCAAAATTTTTTAATGAGACTGCAACAGTGACGCCTGCGATTAATGGAAGCATTGGGTTTTTTTTGGTAGCAATAGAAAAATAAAGCCCGCCAAAAGGTGAAAGCCATCCCCTGTTCATTCTTCCCTTTCCTTTTGTCTGCTCATCAGCAACAACAGCAAAATTTTTTTCACCTTTCATTTCATGGAAAAATGCAGGGCATTTTTCCTGAAATATTAGGAATTTGCTCTGCAAATTCCGTAATAGAACAATTTTTTTTGCCACATCATTTGTTGAAGTTACCTTTTTGAAATGATAAATTTTCACAAAACAAAATCGTTATTTGTGAAGATTAAGGTTTGCATCAGCCCTTTCTTTCTCTTTACAAGAGAAAGAAAGCGACTGGCGGAAAGAAAGAGAAAACAGCCAACTCTCAGTTGGCTTAGGCGGTTGCTTCGCAACCGCCAATCTCTTCTTTTTTCGCCAGCGTTTTTCTTTTCTCTAAGAGAGAAAAGAAAAAGGCTGTGTCACATGAACGTCGGCGGACTCCCAACTGTCAGATAAACTGCTTTTTCATCACCAATATTTTTTGCCCCATGAAGAAGATTAGACTTGTGCCAGAGCGCATCGCCTTCCCCCATGACATAGAAGTTCTCTCCAACCCTGTATTCTATTTTTCCTTTAAGTAAAATGTGTATTTCCTCCCCCTCGTGTTTGTACAGTTTGGATTCCACGCCTATCCCCATCTCTGATATTACTGCTTCCATTCTTTCTGATTTCATCAGCATTCTAAACAGTTTACCTGGTTCTCCTGTTTTGTATTTTCCCTCTCCTTTTTTCATAAATATTTCATCCATTTTTTTCACCCCCACACTCAGTAGTTAGGGGAGAGCAGTTAGAAGTTAGGGAACATCTGACTCCTAACTCCTGATCCCTAACTCCTTGCCTTAACCCTTGATCCCTAACTACTCCCATTTTTTCACCCCTGACTTGCAGAAATATATGCCTGAACGCCAGCCATAGCAGCTGCTATTTTCGGCGCTGAACTCTGAGCTTTTTGCGCCTTCACATATTCAACAACCTGGTCAAGAATCTTATATTTTGGTATGAAGCTTGTGTTGTATTCACCTTTTACCCACTGGGAATGATTCATTACAACGGTATGGAATGGTATGTTGTTGCGTACACCCCCAATCTGAAACTCCCATAATGCCCTTTTTGTCCTTGCTATAGCCCTAGATCTGTCCTCTGCCCAGATAATCAACTTAGCAATCATTGAATCATAGAATGGTGGGATGATGAAGCCCTGGTAAACACCTGAGTCTATTCTAACACCAGGACCAGATGGCTCTGCATACCTTATGATTTTGCCTGGCGCAGGCATAAAATTGTTTAATGGGTCCTCAGCATTGATCCTGCATTCTACGGCATGCCCTCTGGGTTTTATGTCCTCTTGCTCATACTCAAGCTCCAGTCCTGATGCAACCCTGAGCTGCTCCCTTGCCAGGTCAATGCCTGTGATTGCTTCTGTTATAGGATGCTCAACCTGAAGACGCGTGTTCATCTCCAGAAAATAATATTTTCCATCCTTGAACATGAACTCACATGTGCCGGCATTGTAATATTTTGCTGTTTTTGCTACCAGAACAGCCTGCTTTCCCATTTCTTCCCTGAGTTCTGGTGTGAGGGCACAGGAGGGTGTTTCCTCAATCAGTTTCTGATGCCTACGTTGAACACTGCATTCCCTCTCACATACATGAATAAGATGCCCGTGCTTGTCACCTATAACCTGGAACTCTATATGACGTGGGTCTTTAATGAATTTCTCTATAAAAACAGCATCATCCCCAAATGAGTTCTTTGCCAGACGTCTTATACTCTCTAAAGTTGTATTCATCTTCTCATCAGAGTCAACCATCTGAATACCTATTCCCCCGCCTCCGGCGGAAGCTTTAAGCATGATGGGGTAACCAATCTCATTTGCTATCTCCTTTGCCCTCTCATGGTCAGATATAGCCTCTGTCACACCCGGCACGACATGAACGCCTGCTTCTATCATGGATTTTTTTGAGTCAATTTTTGAGCCCATGAGCTCCATTGCCCCCACAGGAGGACCAATGAATTCTATCCCGTTTTCTTTACACAACTTAGCAAAGTCGGCGTTCTCAGCCATGAAACCATAACCAGGATGTATGCCTTCCGCATTGCATTTTAATGCCACGTCTATGATTTTTTCTTTGTTGAGATAACTCTGGGATGCCGGTCCAGGACCTATGTTGTATTTCTCATCAGCATATTTCACAAACAATGCGTTTTTGTCAGCATCAGAATAAACAGCCACAGTTGCTATACCAAGCTCCTTGCATGCCCTTATTATTCTTACAGCAATTTCTCCCCTGTTTGCAATTAGCACCTTGTTAAGCAACTACATCACCTGCATAAGCACATCACCTGGCTGGACAGAATCCCCTTCTTTAACAAATATCTCCTTTACTTCACCTTCCAGATCAGATGTTAACTCCTGCTCCATTTTCATGGCCTCAATAGTCAGGATAACATCCCCTTTCTTGACTTTGTCGCCTTTTTTCACCTTGAGTTTCATTATTATTCCCTGCATAGATGATTTAACACCACCTTCAATTTCCTTTGGTTTCACTGCAGGTGCTGCACTGGGAACAGCAAAACCAGTTGGTGTAACCTTGACCTCGTACGCCTCACCATCAACCTCGACACTGAATTCTATGGGTATGGATGCAGGCTTCCTTGCCTCAGGAGGCTCAGTTTCAATCCATATCTGTTTATGCTCAGGGAAGTATTTATTCACCATGGCCCTTGTTAAAGGATGATTGAACGGCAATGGTAATTGCTCAGAGGTAAACTCCGGGTTTGCCTCGCCTTTCAGAAACTTTAACCCTACCTGGGGGTAAATAGCATAGGTTATAACATCCTCTGGTTTTTTCACCAGTCCCATTTTCTCAAGCTCGTCCTTTCTTTTTTTATACATTGGCTCAAGTAAATCAGATGGCCTGCATTCTATTATTTCATCCTTCCATTTTGGTCCTAGTATTGTTTTGTATATTTCCTTTGATATCTCACCAGGTGGCTTGCCGTACATTCCTTTCACATAGTCCTTTGTTTCCTTTGGGATTTTTTTGTATCTGCCGAAAAGAACATTCATCACTGCCTGAACACCAACAACCTGGGATGTGGGGGTAACAAGTGGAGGATAACCTAAATCCTTTCTGACCCTTGGCGTCTCTGCAAGAACCTCATTGTATTTATCTGCTGCACCCTGCTGCTCCAACTGAAAAACCAGATTTGATAGCATCCCGCCTGGTATTTGATGAACAGTAACAGATGGGTCAACCTTCAACGCCGTTTGCCTGTGCAGATGCCTGTACTTGTCCCATATCTTCAAAAAATATTCCCTGCATTCCATAAGCAAATTCATGTCATAACTAGTGTCATACTCTGTTCCTTTTAATGCTGCTACAACAGATTCTGTTGCGGGCTGACCGGTGCCGCCGGAGATGGGTGAGATAGCAGTATCAAGTATGTCAACACCTGCCTCGCATGCCCTCATGTAAGCCATACCTGTCATTCCTGATGTGCAATGACTGTGTAAATCAATCGGTATTTTTATCCCTGCGTCCTTACATTCCTTTATTATGTCATAAGCCATTTTTGGTGAAATCATCCCTGCCATATCCTTAATACACAGTGAATCACAGCCCATTTTTTCCAGTTTTCTGAAATCATCAACATATCTTTCAACAGTGTGAACAGGAGAGATGGTGTAGCACAATGAGCCCTGGGCATGACCGCCGACCTCTTTAACTGCCTCAATAGGAACCTTCATGTTCCTTAAATCATTCAATGCATCAAAAACCCTGAAATAATCACATCCGTCTTTTTTTGCGTAATAAATAAATTTTTTTACTATATCATCAGGGAAATTCCAGTATGCAACAATGTTCATTGCGCGCTCAAGCATCTGCAGAGGCGTGTTTGGAAGGGCAGATTTCATTTTTTTCAATCTTTCCCAGGGGTCCTCATTCAGGTATCTTATTGGAACATCAAATGTTGCACCACCCCAAACCTCAAAAGAAAAAAAACCTATTTTGTCTATGACAGGGCATATTGGAAGCATGTCCTCTGTCCTCATCCGCGTTGCAAGTATTGACTGATGCGCATCCCTAAATATCTGCTCATGTAGTTGTACCATTTTTTTTCACCTTTAAGGATGGGTATTACGTTGGATGTTTAAAAATGTTTCATTCTTTCTTTTTTAGTTTTAATCTTGTATATGGAAGCAGACCGCCTGCATCCCTGATAGCAAGAACTTCTTTTGGAAGTGCTGGAAAAGAAAAATTTTGTTCTCCGACCATGATACTTCCTTTTTCAATGTTTAGTTGAACTTCATCACCTTCTGAATAAGTTTTCACTGCCTCCGGGCATTCTATAAGAACAAGACCCTGATTAATTGCGGCTCTGTAAAATATCCGCGCAAAACTTTCAGCTACTATCGCTTGAACACCAACGGATTTAAAACCCAGAACTGGCTGCTCTCGCGAGCTGCCGCATCCAAAATTTTTCCCAGCAAAAATAACATCACCAGTTTTTACATTATCCGCAAATGATGGATCCAAATCCTCAAGGAGATGTGGTTTAATTTCCTCAGGCGTGGCGCATGTATATGTGTATTTTCCTGGGAAAAGCTGGTCAGTGTTTATGTTGTCGCCATACTTCCATATTCTCATTTTCTCACCGTCCTTGGGTCAGTAATTTCACCATGAATGGCTGATGCTGCAACAGTTGCGGGTGATGCAAGATAGATTTCTGCTTCTTTGCATCCCATTCTCCCCTTAAAATTTCTGTTTGCTGTGCTGAGGCATCTTTCCCCTGGTGCTAATACCCCTTGATGCGCACCCAAACATGGCCCGCAACCAGAGGGGAGTATTATTGCTCCGGCATTGCTCAAAATCTCAATATTCCCATTTCTCAAACAGTTTTCAAAAACGGTTTTTGATGCAGGAAGTATGAGCAGTCTAACATGGGGTGAAACTTTTTTTCCCTTTAAAATCCCAGCCGCAATTTCAAGGTCTTTTTCTCTTCCATTTGTGCAGGTTCCAATGAGACATTGGTTTATTTCAATCCCAGCAACTTCGGAGACAGATTTTACATTGTCCACATTGTGCGGGCAGGCAATCACTGGTTGAATTTTTGAAACATCGTATGTGAGTTCACTATGATACACAGCATCAGGGTCAGCCCATACAGGCTCATAATCCTTTACACCTGTTTTTTTCAGGTACTCAACAGTTATATCATCAACCGGGAAAACAGCGTTTTTTGCACCTGCTTCCACGCCCATGTTGGCAATGGTGAACCTGTCGCCAACAGAAAACTGTTCCATGTCGCCATGGAATTCAACAGAGCAGTAGTTCGCGCCTGAAGAACCAATATCACCTATAATATGAAGTATAACGTCTTTTGCTGAAACCCGGTTGTTTAGTTTTCCTTTCAAATTTATCTTGATGCTTAAAGGCACCTTGAGCCATGTCTCACCTGTTAGCAGAAGGGAAGCAGCCTCAGTCCTGTCTATCCCTGTTGAAAAAGAGTTAACAGCGCCATATGAGCAGGTGTGCGAATCACTCCCAAGTATTAAACTTCCAGGAACAGCGAAACCTTTTTCCAGAACAATCTGATGACATACGCCTGTGCCTGCATCAAAAAAATTTTTGAGTTTGTGTTTTTTCACGAACTCCCTGATTTTTTTATGGTTAGATGCTGTTTTCTCGTCTGCCGCAGGTATTACATGGTCCAACACGATAACAGGTAGATTTTTGTCAACAATTCCATATTTTTCTATTTCATCTGAGATTTTTCCTATAATGGCTGCTGCATTATCATGCATTAAAAGATGCTCTGGTTTAACAGTGACAATCTGCCCTGGGACAGCATCCTTCAAGCCTGCCTTTTTAGCAAGAATTTTTTCAGCAAACGTTTTCCCCATAATACTCACCTTTTTAGAAGACCCCCTCTTTGATAAATTTTCATCTGAATCTCTGAAAAAGGACTGCCTTTGCATCTTTCATTTTTTGAGCAGTTTTCCACATTTCCTGTGGAGAAATCCACTTTGACCTCATCCCCATTTTTTATAAGAGACACTGCATTATCCAGTGTTATTATTGGCATGCCAGAGTTGATGGCATTTCTTTCATAGATTGAGCCGAATGATTCAGCAATTATAACAGAAACACCAAGGCTTTTGAAGCAGTCCACTGCCTGCTGCCTGGAGCTGCCGCATCCAAAGTTTTTTCCAGCAACAACAATGTCGCCTTTTTTCACTTTTTCTGCAAACATCTCCCACCCCTCTAGGTTCTCAAATGCATGCTTCCCCATCTGCTCTATATCAGTTATTGAAAGGTATTTGTTATGGAATATCATGTCTGTATCAATGTTGTCCTTCTTGATTACCCACGCCCTTCCTTGAGCAGCAGTTGGTTTTTTCTGTATTTCTTTCTCTTTCTGGATAGATAGAGTCTCTGGTAAAACGGTTTTAAAAAGAACAGGCGTTGATGGAATATCATCCCTGGTTGTGATAACACCTGCAACAGCTGACGATGCTACTGTCTCAGGTGAAGCAAGATACATGCTGCCTTTACCCTGCTTCCCAGCAAAATTTCTGTTCCCGGTACTCACTGTGATTTCACCTGGACCGTTTTGTCCAATCTGCCCTGCGGCGCATCCTGCACATCCCGGGTTGCCAATCAGCGCCCCTGCCTTTGTGAATATATCAATGATTCCTTCATCAAGGCATTTTTTCCATACATCATGGGTGGATGGAACAATTTTCAGCACAACACCAGGAGCAACCTTTTTATTTTTCAGAATTTTTGCTGCAGCAGCCATATCCTCAAATCTACCGTTTGTGCAGCTGCCTATAAAGCAGGAGTCAATCTTTGTTCCTTTTACCTCTGATACAGGGACAACATCCTCAGGATGACCGGGGCGTGATATCATAGGCTCAAGTTCATTTATGTCAATTTTCACAATTTTTTTGTATTCTGCATCAGGGTCAGCAAGGACAGGTTCGGTTGGGAAAAAAATTATAATTGCTCCCATTTCTGTTGCCATGGAAGAAATCGTTATCCTGCCTGAAAGCCCCAAACTGTCTAAACCATAAATTTCTGCTGCGCATCCTAAAAGACCGCTTGCGCCAAACTCTTTGAGGATTGCAAGGACGAGGTCTTTGGGTGTTGCGTTTTTACCAGGTAATCCTTTTAAAACTATTTTAACCGTGGGTGGAACCTTAAACCAGATTTTTCCAAATGCAAACGCGTGCGCAACATCAACATCACCCATCCCCTGACCAAAAGCCCCTATTGCTCCGACTATGTTTGCGTGCGAGTCCGTGGAGATTAGTGTTCCCCCAGGAGATATTAGTCCTTTGTCTATGGATAGGTGTGTGCCAATGCCTTGAGTGATATCATACACCATGATACCATTCTCTCTTGCAAACATTCGGCATAACTGTTGGTTTGCAGCATACTTCTGATCAGAGCCTGTTGGATTGCAGTCAAAAGTAAAAAAAGTCTTACCTGGGTCATCAATGCCAAGAGCGTTTTCCCTGAGGTTTTTCACAACATTTGCTCCTCCGAAATCCCTAGCAAGGCGCGCATCAATACCCAAATCAACAATATCCCCTAGGCTTACTGGGTGTCCGCAGTGCTTCTCAATAATTTTTTCAATAATTGTTTTTCCCATTTACTCCTCCACCCTAGTAGCTAGGGGTTAGGGGGATTGTTTTCCTTTTTTCCCCTAATCCCTAATCCCTGATCCCTAACTACTTTCATCCTACTCCTCCAGAATTAGTTCTCCTTTCTGAAGCATTACAAGTGGGTTAAATGTGCTGAAATCAGCCTGGTGTATGAGTACGGTTTCTACAGTTTGGGGTCTGCCTTCACCTTCCTTGGCATGGCATGCAACAATATTCACAATCTCATCTGGAAGACCAGACTCTGCTACCAGGATTGCGCCTGAGATAGGATGGCGCGCGCACCTCCCGCTCCTGCTTTTCCTGTACCCTCCTTTATTATCAGGCGTTATCTCAAGGAGTTTGCCGACATCATGAAGGAGACCGCCAGCAATCAGTCTGTCAAAATTTATTTTATACGGCGGTTCAGCGTAGTTTTTCGTTTGGGCTTTGCCTAGACCAAGCGCACCCTCGGTAACCGCGATGGTATGCTCTATGAGGTTGATGTCTCTGGAATCTGTGAGGAGTGTAAAAGGAATATTTTTTAGCTCCTCCACTGTTTTCCATCCTCCGCGTTCGCATGCCTTAACCCATACATTCACAACCTTTTTTCTTAGTTCGCTATCTGAAATCTTGGAAAGCAATTCTTCAAACAGTTCTTCAATATCCTTTTCCTTTATCATATTCACCACTTCATTCCATTTTTGAGATTACCGCATCTGTCATTTCCTTAGTGCTTGCTGCACCCTGGTCAAAAACCTTTTCACTTCCAGGGAGCCTCAGCATATCATATGTCCTAACTTTCCCTTCCTCTATAACATCTGCAACTGCTTTTTTTATCCTCTCTGCTTTTTCTATCTCCCCAAGATGCTCAAGCATCATACAGGCAGATAAAATCATGGCCATTGGGTTAACAATTGATGGTTTTAAATTCGCATATTTTGGTGCTGAGCCATGTGTTGGCTCAAAGATTGCACAATCTTTTCCAATATTGGCGCTACAAGCAAAGCCGAGACCTCCAACAAGACCTGCGAAACCATCAGAGACAATATCACCAAACATGTTTCCTGCGACAATAACGCCGTAGTCCTCAGGGTTCTTTGTAAGCCACATCATCTGCGCATCTATGTTTGTGAACCAGAGTTTAATATCAGGAAAATCAGTGGATATTTTTTTTGCTTCCTCCATCATCATGCCTGAGGTTTCCCTTATCACATTTGGCTTCTCACATATTGTCACGCTTTTGTATTTGAATTTTTTTGCATAGAGAAACGCCTCCCTGATTATTCTACTGCATGCAGGTCTTGTGAAGATTCTTGTAGAAATCGCCAAGTCCTTTCCAGGCACATCTTTGAATTTTTTCATTTTTGGATGCGTTTCCAAAGCTGAACGCACATTTTCAGGAGGGTTCGTCCACTCAACACCAGAGTAAAGTCCTTCAGTGTTCTGCCTGAACACAACAACATCAACAGATGGTTCTTCAAAACTGTTTCCTTTTCTTCTGATAAAGTTCAAAGGGTTTCCTTTGAATGACCTGCATGGTCTGATGCATATATCAAGGTCAAAATGCTGCCTGAGACCAACTATTGGACTGTAATACACATAACCTTTTCCCTGAAGACCCGGCGATAACTCCTTGGCAGCCTGGTCCTTTGGCTTTGATGTAATTGCACCAAAAAGACCAATTCTGTGCTTTTCAAGAAGCTCAATTGTGCGCTGGGGTAACGCATTCCCTTCTTTAACCCAGCATCCCCATCCAATATCTGCGTTTATGTAATTTGCCTCAAAACCAGCAGCATCAAGAACCCTGAGTGCTTCTGAAAAAACGATTTTTCCAATCCCGTCACCAGGCATGGTTACAATGTTTTTTTTTCCCATGTTAATCATTCTTTCATTTTTTGTAACTTGACCATTTTTCTTCCAGCTTTGGGTCCTTTAGTGTCTCAATTATGTATTTCGCCATCTCAGCCCCTGTGGCACCGTCTGCCCTGCCTGTGCAGCCTATTTTTTTCTCATATACTGTGCATATATCAAGCGCCTTTCCCAGTTTTTCTGCTTTCTCAGTAAACCCTATGTGTTTGAGTAACATAACTGTTGCTCTTATAACACTTGATGGGTCTGCATACTGTGCTCTTCCTTCCTGAACCATTCTTGGCGCAGTACCATGGATTGCCTCAAACATAGCATATCTTTTGCCAATGTTAGCACTTCCAGCAGTACCTACACCACCCTGAAACTCTGCAGCTTCATCTGTGATTATATCCCCATAAAGGTTTGGGAGAACAACCACCTTGAATTCAGTTCTTCTTTTAGGATCAACAAGTTTTGCTGCCATTATATCAATAAACCAGTCATCCCATTTTACGTTTGGATAATTTTTTGCTATTCTTCCAGCTGTGGATAAAAACTTTCCATCTGTGGTTTTCACAACATTAGCCTTTGTAACAACTGTGACCCTGTTAATGCTGTTTTTACTGGCGTAATCAAATGCAAGCCTGATAATTCTTTCTGAGCCCTGAGTCGTTATGGATTTAAAATCAATTGCGAGATCATCAGTAACATTTATACCATGCTTACCAAGTATGTATTCCCCCTCTGTGTTTTCCCTGAAAAACACCCAGTCTATGCCTTCTTCCGGTACCCTGACAGGTCTGACATTTGCGAAAAGGTCAAGATCCCTCCTCATGGCAACATTTGCGCTTTCAATATTGGGCCAGGGGTCACCTTTTTTAGGTGTTGTGCAGGGACCTTTGAGCAGCACATGACATTTTTTTATTTCTTCCAATACATCATCAGGTATTGCCTTCATAACCTTTACCCTGTTCTCAATTGTAAGACCCTCAATGGTTTTAAACCTGACCCTGCCCTTCCTGGCTTCTTCCTCCAGTAGATACTCAAGGATTTTCTGCGCCTCCTTAGTAATGTAGGGACCTATGCCGTCACCGCCAACTATGCCTATAACAATGGGTTTAAGTGTTTTGTAATCAACCCATTCCTCAGCCTTTTTCATTTTTTCTACTCTTTCTAATTCCCTTTTAACTATCCTGCCAAAATGCTCCTTTGCTTTTTCTACTGCCTCGTTCATATTCTTCACCCCACACTTAGAAGTTAGCAGTTAGAAGTTAGAAGTTAGAATTCAGGGAACTCTGACCCCTAACCCCATGACCCCTAACTCCTGATCCCTAACTACTGACTACTCGTTAAGTAGCATATGTCATCCCATGGGTGCCTGTAAAGCCCCTGTTTCAACCTCTTTTGGTCAAGATAATGACCCATGAGTCCAATGCTTCTGCCTAAGACAAACAACCCATTAAGCGCACCCATTGAAACATACTCGTCAGCCTCCTCCCTTGTGAATTTTCCACAGCTCCTGAGAAGGTCCACAAAACAGATGCCTATGCAGCCATCCACATTCAGAATGAGATTGTTTTTCTTCTTTGTTGTGAGCTTTTCAACCTCAAGCGCATAGTCCAGCAGAGGTGTTGCCTTGAAATGCTTTTTAACATAATCCTTTATTAAGGTCACCCTCATATCAGGGTTCTGCACGCTCTTCACCCTGTGACCTATCCCCTGGATGTTCACACCTTTTTTCTTTTGCTCATCCACAAACTGTGAGGGTGTAAGCCCTCTGTCGTATGCTGAGGAGAACATCTGAGCTGCCCCATCTATTGCCCCCCCGAACCTTGGTCCAATGGTAAGAAGCCCTGAGACAAGTGAGGATATTAAATCCTTTCCTGCCCTTGCTGCAACAATGGTGTTATGCGCACCTGATACTGCCGGGCCATGATCAGCTGTGATCTGCAAAACCATTTCAATAAATTTGTGACCATAATCTGGGAGCTGGCGTTTGAACCAGAGCTGAGATATCACACCACCAGTACCTATATTCCTTTTGAACACATCGGTAATAGAGATGTCGCCGTAATGCAACTCTTCTCCTCTATCATCTGAGATTGTGGAAATAAAATTTGTTGGTTTTCTAATCATTCCCATCTTCACTGCCCAAGCGTAATCCATGGGCATCCCTGGTTTTTCAGGCTCTGTTTTCTCTTTAATAACCCCTTTCTTTACAAGAGCATTATAGGTTTCATTGATTTTTTTATCAAACTCATCAAAAGAGTCTGGTACTATAGCACCTGCTTCTTTCAATGCCTTATTCTTTGCATCTGCTGTCTCAAGCTCCCCTCCTGCAAGAGCGCCTGCGTGCCCGAACTGAACCTCTGATTTGAACATCTTCGCACATGTACCTATGCACCAGGCAACCACTGGTTTTTTGATTTTACCACTTTTTATAGCTTCAACAACCTGGTATTCATCTATTCCACCAACCTCACCCAGCAGGACAATCATCTTGATTTCAGGGTTTGCCTCATATCTTAGTATATGGTCAATGAATACAGAACCAGGGTATCTGTCACCACCAATTGCAATGCCTTCATAAACACCGTCTGTGTTCCTAGCAATGATGTTGTTAAGCTCGTTTGACATGCCGCCTGATTTTGACACGTATGCCACACTGCCGGGTCTGTGCAGTTTGGATTCCATGATGTTATCTATCATCCCTCCTGTGTTACCGATTTTGAATGCGCCTGCCTTTAAACCACCAACAGTAGCAGGTCCTATAATCGTTTTTTTTCTTTTTTTCGCTTCAGCAATAATCTCCTTTGTTCTCCTTTCAGGGATTCCTTCAGCAATGACTGCTACTGTTTTTATGGAATCATAACCCAGTGCCTCCATTGTAGTTGGGTAGGCTGACCTGAAGGATGCAAAATTAACAACCACATCTGCTTCAGGATGTTTTTTCACTGCATCCTTCAATTCTTTATAAACAGGTACCAGTATTTCCTTACCGCCGAAAAAGGCTTTATGAAACCCGTCCCTGCCGGAAGGATTAATTATTGCTGCAACAGAAGGTATTTTCCTTCCGCAGACATAATCAAAGTCAAGCATTCTCTGAACCGCATTCGCCTGCATGCCGTACACGAATGACTGGGTATCAACATCAAACAGGTCATACCATTTTTTTGCCATCTTACTTCCCTCCTTTTAGGCCCATGGAGGCAATCCTTGTCATATGCGTCTCAGGACCGTAAACCTCAATTGGAACGCCCAGGGTATTCCCTAAGTCCTTCATCATTTTTAACCCTGCCTGATAATTTGGTCCTCCCCTTCTGACATATATCTTCACCTTGTTTTCCTGAAGTTTTTCCTTGCTCTCCCTTAAAGCCCTTACTATGCCTTTGAATGTATTCGCAACATCAGTGAAGTTTGCTATTCCACCACCAATAAGAAGTATTTTTCCTTTCGGGTTCTTTTCCCTTGTCATCAAATCAAGAACTGTTTTCGCATACTGATATGTGAACTCCTCACTTGGGTCGCCTGAGTACTCCCCATAGTTGGCAAGCTCTTTGCCAAGCCCTAAATCCGAGATTGTGTCAGCATATATCACAGATGCCCCCCCTCCTGCAACAAGCGTCCACACCCTTCCTTTCGGGTTAAGTACTGTGAGCTTCAGGGATGCCCCTGTTTTAGAATCCAGCTCCTTGATGTATTCCTCCTCCCTGCTGAAAGTTCTGCCAAACGGCGCAGGGAATTCTATTTCACCCCATTTGCTGCTGCTTTCGAACTCACCTGTGTCATCAAGTTTCGCAGCCAAATCCAAAGGCACAACCCTGTTTTTTACAACAACAAAAGGGTTTACTTCGAGATACGCGTAGTTCAAATCAGAATAAAAATTGAAAAGCGCATGAATGAACCCTGCAATTAATTCTTTTCTTTCATCTGGAACATTTCTCAAGATTTTCTTAATCTCTTCCTGGTTTGTTTTTGAGCCCACAGGAACAAGAAGTTTTTCTGATTTTGTGTCAACATCCCCAACACCCATGCCGCCGTGATGGTAGAAAAGTATTTCGTCCCCATCCCTCAACGACCTTATGCAGGCATAGTATTCATCCTCTTCTTTATGTGGTATGAACGGCTCAATGATGAAATGCGTCAGCCTGCCAGTAGTATTCTGGACTGTGAGCTCCTTGTTCATTCTTTCTTTAACCCATTTTTCAGCATCACTGAAAGACGCATTTAAAAGAAGGAGTTTGCTTTTACCCCTTCTTTTAATGAGCTGATCCGGTTTAACCACCAGCTTTTCTTTTAGAAGCCAGGGGTGTGCCTCACCCAGTTTCTTAAAATCTGTTCCCGGTGTCACCTGAGCAAAACTGTTTTCAATCACATATTTCCCATTAGAATACTCTTTTAACAGTCGTGCCATCATCTGCTTTCCATCATACTCCCTAATTGCTCTCTGCGCCATACCTATCTCCTCCCTATTATTAATTCTGATGCGTTTTTGTAAATGATAGTAATCCCCCCTCCTTTAGAATGTCTATATCCCTTGGTGTTAACGGATGCGTCGCAGGGACATCAATTTTTTTTGTCAAACTTTTCAAAGCTATATCCTTCTTGCCGAGGTCTGAAACATCCAGCTCTAAACTGTCCCCGGGATCTATTTTATCATAATCATCCGGGTTTTTCAGCTCCAGCGGCAGAATCCCGAAATTAATCAGGTTGGCAAGATGGATTCTGGCAAATGATTTAGCTATCACTGCCTTCACACCGAGATACATTGGGCAAAGCGCTGCATGCTCCCTTGATGAGCCCTGACCATAGTTGCTTCCGCCGAGAATGAAGCCGCCTTTTTTCTCAAGAGCCCTTGCTGCAAAATTAGGGTCTATGGGCTCAAAAACATGCTTTGCATACTCAGGAACGTTTGACCTTAGGGGCAGAAGTTTGCCTGCAGGCATGATATGGTCTGTGGTTATGTCATCCCCCACCTTAATGAGCACCTCGCCTGCGAGTCTGCCAGGCAGTTTTTCCTTCTTTGGCAGAGGCGCTATGTTTGGACCCCTGATAATTTTCACATTCTCAGGTGTTTTTGAAGGATAAATAATAAGGGTGTCATCAGGATGGAACACTGTGGGTATTGAGAATTCTGGCGGGGCATGTTTTCTTGGGTCTGTCAGTTTTCCTTCTATTGCGGTTACGGTAGCGGTTTCCACACTTGTTAAATATACCTGAGCAGATTTTGTTCCTGACCTGCCTTCAAAATTCCTGTTAAATGTTCTGATTGAAACGCCGTTTGTTGGTGGTGCCTGCCCCTGCCCTATGCAAGGACCGCATGTGCATTCAAGTATCCTGGCACCTGAGGCAATCAGATCTGCCAAAGCACCATTTTTTGCAATCTCATTAAACACTGTCCTGGAGCCTGGTGAAATCACAAGTGAAACATTGGGATGCACCTTTTTACCTTTCAAAATCCTGGCTGCAGTCATTAAATCCTTGTAGGATGAGTTTGTGCAGGAGCCGATAGCAACCTGCTGAATCCCCATGCCTTCCAGTTCTTTTACTGTTACAACATTTCCTGGGCTATGAGGTTTTGCAATCAGCGGCTCCAACTTTGACAAATCTATTTCTATGGACTCATCATATTCAGCATCAGAATCAGGGACTAGTTCTATCCATTGGGCCTCCCTTCCCTGGGATTTTAAGAATGCCTTTGTAATCTTGTCCGAGGGAAATACTGAGCTTGTCGCACCTGTTTCCGCGCCCATGTTTGTAATCGTTGCTCTTTCAGGCACGGAAAGGCTTTTTACACCCTCACCACAGTATTCCAGAACCTTGTTCACACCTCCTTTCACCCCTATTCTCCTTAAAACCTCAAGAATCACATCCTTTGCCGCAACCATCTGGGGAAGTTTTCCTGTTAGCTTCACACCCACAACCTTTGGTTTTTTAAGATAAAATGCTCCTCCTGCCATTGCAATAGCAACATCAAGACCGCCTGCTCCAATCGCGAGCGAGCCTGCACCGCCTGCTGTTGATGTATGACTGTCAGAGCCGAGTAACGTTTTACCAGGTCTTGCAAATCTTTCCAGATGAACCTGATGGCAGATGCCGTTGCCTGCTTTGGACAATATTATCCCATATTTTGAGGCAACGCTCTGCAGATATAGGTGGTCATCAGGGTTTTTAAAATCTGTTTGAAGGGTGTTGTGGTCAACATAAGACACTGAAAGTTCTGTTTTCACCTTTGGGATGTCCAGCGCTTCAAACTGTAGATATGCCATTGTGCCTGTTGCATCCTGCGTGAGTGTTTGATCAATCTTTATGCCAATCTCGTTTTCCCTCCTCTCAACAACATGCTTCTCAAGTATTTTCTCAGCAACATTTTTTCCCATAAAACAGAATTAAATTCAGAACATATAAACCTTACTATTAAAAACATATGAACCTTACTATTATATACAAACCATACAAATAAACTGTAAATATGTAGAAAAATATGAGTATTTTTATACTTTTTTATAGAAAAATATTTATCTTATAAAATCTTTACCTGTAGCGTGTTATCAAAAAACGAGGAAAATGTCCTTTACGCATTAATCAGATATCCGGATGAAAGCAGCACCGAGCTTTCCAGAAAAACAAAAATGAAATATCCAACGTTTGTTTCAACAAAAAAAAGGTTAATGAAAGAAAAATATTTCAGAACAATTAATGTTCCACTGCTTCAGAATTTAGGATGCGAGCTGCTTGTTGTTAACTACTCCGATTTCAGCCCTGGTGTGACCGCGGAAACAAGGATAAGGAAAACAAAAAAAACAATAGAAATTTTTGATGAGATTTTCCTTTCTGTCGGCGAAACACAGAGCGGTTTTTCTTTTTTATTTTCAAAAAACTATTCTGACACAGCAAGAATAAAAGACATGAGGATAAAGGTTTTCACAGAGATGGGTGTTCTTGGAAATGAAAAACCAAAAGAGGTAATATTCCCGTTTTCCATGAGCAGGATTTACAGGTTTTTTGACTTCGCGCCCCTGCTTAAAAAGGATTTCAAAACAGGTTCAAATGATAAAAAACAGGATTACGATTTCTTCCCGACAGACAAAAAAATATCACTGACAAAAAATGAGAAAACTGTTTACTCCGCATTAATAAAAAATCCTGAAGCAAATGATAAAACACTGGAAAAAAAACTCAGCATTTCCCGTCATACAATATCAACCTCAAGAAAAAATCTTGAAAAAAACAATCTGATAAAAACAATAAATCTTCCGAATCTCAGGAAACTTGGTTACTCCATTCTTGTCTTTTCACATTTGATGCTTCATCAGAGAAAAGGCGTGAACGAAAAACTTGCATCCAATCCCTCAAAGGTTTTTTTCGCGTCAAGGGGTCCTGAGAAAATAGTACTCTCGGTGTATAAAAACTATGAGGCCTTCAGGCGCGACTCAGCAAACACAATGAAGTATTTGAAGGAAAACAACCTTCTTATAAGCGAGCCTGTCATAAGACCCCATTCCATAGGCGCAATGATTGTCATAAAAGACATGATTTTTGGTCCTATAACTGAGAAGATACTCGGGCTGAAGGAATAATAGAATATCAAAAAATAAGAGTGGTTGAGAAAGCACTTGGATGTACGCCTCAGATAACATATATGCAGCTGGAAATATATATACTGAACTTTTGCGTTTTACTATATAGTACCTCCATTTTGGTAGAGAGATTTGTAATCTTTTAATGTGGGTTTATACGGGCATAATATAATCTCTATCACCTGTTTCATGTACGCATCACCTATTTTTGAGGTTGAAGAAATCAGTTGCGAATACCAGTTCTATAAGTATCCAGCGATGTTTTATTTCAGGTGTCCAACCCTGTTTTACCAGTGTAGCATACACCGGTGAAAGCATAGAGGCAATCTCAAGGAGATTGGCGGCTAAAGAGTTCAGTGTCAGGTACCTACTGACTGCTACATCGCTCCTTAGCTGGCAATCCTCTATCCCGTAATTTCCCTTGCCTTCCCTGTGCCACACCTCTGTATCCCATCGCCTAGCATACCTGCTGGCTATTGCAACTTCTTTCCAATCCAACCTATTGGTTGCATAAAAATTAAAATTACCATGCTTATTCAATGATATAAGTAGCCTCACCCTTCCTATTCCTTTCATATGTACTGTTAACGCTTTCATCTGGTATACATCATTATCAATTTTCACAATCCTGAATTGCACTTTATTTATAATATCCTTTGTAAACTCATTCAATGATACCCATTTACCACAAGAAATTACGAGTTTGTTTGACTTACATTCTGCCACCCAATCCTTCTCCAACCGTTTTATATGGTGGATAAGTTTCTTGCAAAAATACCAACTGTCCATAACCACACATGAAAAATTAAGCCTCATCTCAACAAGTTGTGTAAGATGTTCCATCTGGATTTTTATTTTTGTTTTGAAACTATTTTTACCCCATTTACTACCTTTCTTCACATAAACGCTAGATAGTAAAGGGTAAATTCCGTTTCCTGATAAAACACAGTCCGCAATCTGCGAACCCCATACTTTCCTTTTATTACAATGGTCGTAATGCCAGCCAACACCATAGATTTCTTTTCCGTACTTCTCTACGATGTAATCATCTATAACTACAACGCCTTCTTTTTCAACACTATTGATCATCTCTATTTTGATCCTGTTCATCTCTATAGGATCCCAATTAGACTTGATAACAAACCGATTAAGATTGGATTGGTTGGTATGGTATAAAAACAACCCGTTCATATGAGCAATAGTACACTTATTTGAGATCACAAAACCACTCATCATACGTTTGAACTGTTCCATTTGTCTTTCCTGTGTGAATATAGGCTCAAACGTTTCGCATAGTTAATTCACATATTCTGGAAATTCTGCAATTGGTATATCCATCCCTATCCCATCCCTCTCAGGTTAATTCATCCCATAAACATTAATAGTAATACACCACAGGATTTTATACTTTACTCACAAAACGCAAAACATCAGTAAAATAGACAATGTAACGTCTTGTAACAATAAAGATGGCATCAAGCTGTATAATTCCTCAGACAACAATACAATAAGAAACTGTATCATTTATTACAATTCTGATAATGGCATCTATCTGGATTCTTCCTCAAACAACCAAATATCAAATTGTGGTGTTTACAACAATTCTGATGATAGTATCTGTCTGGATTCTTCCTCAAACAACCAAATATCAAATTGTGGTGTTTACAACAATTCTGATGATGGTATCGGCCTCTGGGATTCCTCAAACAACACCATCACCCGCAACCAGATTTACAACAATTCTCGGTACGGCATCTATCCCTCCTGTTGAGGGTGTAGGTTGGACACCAGTGGAAGGTGAGGAAGAGGTTGAGGAAGCGGAGAAGGTGGTGGAAGTGTGTGGAGGAGTAATCTATCTGCCTCTAATCGTAGTGGGCATCTGCATGATACTGTTAAAAAGAAAAAAATAGATTAATAAATAAAAGTAATGTCTTTCATCTTAACATCTTTCCACGAGTTCGCAATTATCAAGCAGGATTAAAAAGGAATAGAGGTACAGTTTAACAATGTAGAAAGTATGAAATAAAATTTACTGGTCACTCATGCTATTATCATAAGCCAATCCTTTAAACCCAAATTTTCAGGGCAACTTACTATCAAGGTAAACTCTTTCTCTTTCATCAATATTTTCTACTGCTGAAACAATTATTGTTCTTATTGCACCGCAACCTATGATTCCAATGTTCATAACAACAAATAGGGATAGGAGGAGATAAAGTTTTTATTTCATTGCACCTTTTTTCTTTTTCACGATTACCAAGCTAACAGCAATTATTATAATAACTGCTGTAATCCCAACACCGGTATAGAGCAACCAGTTAATTCCTTCTTCACCTGCTACTTTTTTCTCAGCCATTGGCGTGAATATTGTGAGATGATCAACCTTTGTCCATACTGTGTTGTTGTTTTCCCATACACCACTTTCAGGTATGAGTATCCAGTTGCCCTGAGTCTCATTCCAATAGTACATATGCAGATCTGATGCTTTAACGCCTGCGTTTTTAAGTTGTTCAGGTGTGTACTGAATGGTTATCAATATATTCTTGGATGCACCTGTAACCTCCACAAACACGCCAATTCCTATCAGGTTGTCTGGTACTGTGCCTGTAGATGGTTTGATATTTAACGTTGCAGGACCAGTATATCTCACAAAAACAGGGTTTCCATTTATAATTCTGCTCTTTGTTCGAATGATATCCCCACCATTGGAGTCAGATGTTAATTGTATTGTGAAATCTGGTATGCCATCCTTATCATCATCAACACTCAAACTAACTGCATTCTCTGTAGTAGAACCTATTTTACTCCAATCTGTAACAGTATATGACTGTAATGAACCACTGCTTATGCTCATATCACTTGCAACAAAGGTCTGTGTAGCATTAACAATATACAGTGAATAGAACTTGTCCTCATTTGATGTTATATTTAATATTCCAGCATCCATACTTATACTGAAGCTGTCCACGGTTACTGTGGATGTGTTTGATTCAAAGCAGTAGGTTTTCCCAGTGAACTCACCAGGGCTGAACTCTCCAGGACTGTATTCCCCAGGACCAAACTCACCAGGACCGAACTCACCAGGACCAAACTCACCAGGACTGAAAACAGTGAACTTGTACTCACCAGAACCAGCACCAGTAACCATGTAATCATACTCCGCACTTCTTGGCAGTATGTATATTTCAACATCACCGCATACAATAACTGTTGCGTTTGGAACAAAATTCACAACTTCTCCATTCTTAAAACCAATCTTACTCCCATATTTGTCTGTGATTAGGAGGTCTGCTGGGCAGTCAAGTGTTACTACAACCATTCCCCTGAAACTGGAGTAATATTCAACAGCACTCAAAACCGTGATGTTTTTATAAACAGTATCAGATGCATCCTCATTATCGGTGACTGTTAAACTAACAGTATGAGCACCGGTTGTGTAGTAATGATAAACAAACATATCTGTGCTTGCAGTTCCATCATCAAACTCCCATTCATAGCCTGCTATGTTCCCATCAGGATCATAAGAAACAGACTCAAACCTCATGAGGCAGACGCCCCTTATCATCATATCCAGCAGCTCTGTGAGATTGAACATTCTGGTTTGTGTTTCATTCTTGTTTGCGTTGAACACAAGATGCGTTTGGTTTTTGTTTGAAATGTTTCTGTATTCCACTGTCAGCCAGACAGGGTTTGCTCCTTTTTCCTCAGCAGTGTAATCCAGGACTATAATATATGTCTGGGATGAATCCATAATTATTGATATTGTTTTGGTGTCCGGGCACCCTGGCTCCCTTGTTATGCTGACATTGCCCAGAACACCATTATCATTGGATATTGTCATATTCACTGTTTTGTATTTCGTCCCAGAAACCCTGAGCGTAACATTAACGGTATCATTGTCTGCAACCTGTATGCCTTCATAGTAAACAAAATCTGCTACGGGTGGAACATTAACGTTGCTGACCCAGAGTGTCCATGAATGATTCACTGATAGTTTTGGTGTGCCGTTATCTATGATAATAACTGTGACATTATAAACACCCTCCTCTGTTGATATGAATGTGTAGCTGCTGTTTGTTTCACCAGCAACCACTACATTATTCAAATACCATTTATAACCAATGCTGTTATCATCTGGGTCATACGCAACCACTGTAAATGTTTGATTCTCTGTCTCGTTAATAAATGAATAAACATTAGGAGAATAAGAACCTATGACTGGTGCCCTGTTTGTATTGATAATTGTAAGTTTGAATATCTGCTGGACAACATCGGTTCCATCAGTTGCTGTGATGTTAACCCAGTAAGTACCAGCAGAATCATAGTTTGGTGTGAATGAAATTAATCCTGTTGTTTGGTTAATGTCAAAAAGGGTTGTATTGTCTGAAAACATAATAGTATCATTATCAGGATCAGATGCGTTAACCTGGAGTGTAAATAGCTGTCCTTCATAGGCTGTCTGATCACCAATAGGTTTTATGATTGGCGGTCTGTTCACATTAATTACAGTGAGTGTCCATTTATGATAATCATAATATACGCCGTCAGAAACAGTAACATTAACAACATACGTTCCAGCTGAATCATAGTTGGAGACAAAGGTGTATGCAGTACCTGTTTCACCTGTTAACTCTCCATTCACATACCATGCATAGGTTAAATCATCCTCGTTAATATCAGATGCCACAACATTGAATGTTATGGATTCTGTTTCATTAATAGTAGGATCAAACGCAGGGTAGTAGGTTTCTATCACTGGTGGCTGATTCTCAGTTATGATTGTGAAATTCCAAACAACTGACCAATCACCAAGATTCCCTGCATTATCCACTGCTCTGACCCTCCAGTAATATGTTCCATTCAGCAATGCTGAAGATGTTGTGCTGTTCGCTACTGGATTGCTGCTCCACTCCAAAGATGAGAAATCAGGTTTATCATCAACCTGAATCTCATAAAGGAATATACCAGATAGTTCATCAACAACAGCTGACCAAACAAACGTTGGCGTGGCTGTAAGCATGGTACTGTTGTTTTCTGGTGAAATCAGGGATGGAGCTGATGATGCTAGTG